>DASUEE010000275.1:0-16163 GCA_036275235.1 Acidimicrobiales bacterium
GTGCGAGATGGTCGGCGCGTTCCAGACGATGATCACCCGTCGCGTCGACGTGTTCGACCCCGCCGTCGTCACCGTCGGCGCCGTGCGCGCCGGCACCACCGACAACGTCATCCCGGAGACGGCCCGGCTCGTCGGCACGATACGCGCCGTGTCGGAGCGCACCCGGGGCCTGGTGTTCGAGGAGCTCGAGCGGCTCGCCACCCACATCGCCCTGGCCCACGACATGACGGCCACGTTCCGCATCGACCCGGGCTTCCCGGTGACGATCAACGACGCCGACGCGGCCAGGTGGGTCGCGGGCGTCGCCCGCGACCTGGTGGGCGACGATCTCGTCGTCGACATGCCGAGCCCCGTGATGGGTGCCGAGGACTGGAGCTACGTGCTGCAGCAGGTGCCGGGCGCGATGGCGTTCCTGGGGACCTCCCCGCCGGGCGTCGCGTTCCACGAGGCGGCGCCGAACCACTCGAACCGCATGGTGATCGACGAGGACGCCATGGCGGTGGGCGTCGCCCTGCACGCCGCCATCGCGCTGTCCGAGCTCGGCTGAGCTGCCGCGCGTCTGCTTCTTCCGGGATGGCGGGTATCGAAGCCGCCGTGCCCCCCGCCGACGCACCGACGCGGATCCCCCGCACCCTGGCCGACCGCCTCCGAACCGCCTTCCGGAGCGGCGACGAGGCCGTCGCCGCGCTCGCGGGCGCGGACCCGCGAGACGAGCGGGACCGCCTGCTCACCCTGAAGGTGATCCACGACCTGCACGTCGGCTCGATCGACCGGGTCGGCGACGCCGTGCGCTTCCAGCACCACCCGGTCGTCTCGGAGCTGAAGGGCCGCCTCGAGGCCGAGGTGCTCGCCGAGCTCGACGCCATGGTCGAGCCGACCCCCGACGACGTCGACGCCGTGGCCGAGCTGCGGGCGGTCGCCCGCCAGGACCAGGTCCCCGAGGTGTACCGGTGGCTCGCCGACGACGCCACCTGGGACGAGCTGATCGACTTCCTCTCGCTCGAGGGCGGTCCCGACGCCGGCTTCGACGACCTCGTCGCCGCCTGCCAGATCGGCCTGCGGGGCGAGCCGAAGCTCGAGCTCGCCCGCAACTACTGGGACGAGATGGGGCGGGGCACGCTCGCCGAGGTGCACACCCAGCTGCACCACCGCCTGGCCGTGGCCCTCGGCATGGCCGAGGTGCCGGCGTCCGAGGTCCCCCTCAGCGGCCTGCGGCGATCCACCCTCGGCGGGATCCTCGCCACCAACCGCGTGCTCCAGCCGGAGATGGTCGGCGCCCTCGGCCTGCTCGAGCTGCAGGCCGGCCCGCGCTGCCGCCAGGTGGTCAAGGCGCTCGAGCGGCTCGACGCTCCCGAGGACGCGTTCCCCTTCTACACCGAGCACCGGGACGTCGACCCCCACCACGGCAAGGCGTGGCTCGACAACGCCGTCGTCCACCTCGCCGACGACCCCCGGTGGGCGGCCGGCATGGTGCGCGGCGCCCGGTGGCGGGCGGCCACGAACTCGGCGTTCTTCGCCGACATGGCGCAGCGCTTCGCCCGCGCCGAGGCGGTCGAGCCGATGCCGGCGGCCACCGCCTGACCCGTCCCGGTCGGCGCTACGTTCCCGGGCATGTCGTCCACGCTCGGCACCGGACCCACCATCCTCCACAACCCGCGCTGCTCGAAGTCGCGCGCGGCGATGTCGACCGCCGAGGAGCTCGGCGTCGAGGTCGCCGAGGTGCGCTACCTCGACGCCCCGCCCGACCGCGAGGTGCTCGAGGCCATCGTCGCCGGCCTCGAGGACCCGGTCACCGACCTCGTCCGCCACGGCGACGCCAAGGCCCAGGGCGTCGACACGTCCCAGGCCACGACGCCTGCCGCGGTCGTCGACCTGCTCCTCGAGCACCCAGAGCTGATGGAGCGCCCGGTCGTGTGGCTGCACGGGCGGGCGATCATCGGCCGCCCAACCGAGCGGGTGGCGCCGTTCCTGCAGGGCGGCTGAGCCCCCGGGTCAGCGGGTGTACGGCAGGGCGTCGGCGAAGCGGGTGTTGACCACGTACCCCATCGACTCGATCCAGTCGGCCTGCGACCACAGGGCGCTCACCGAGCTCTCCGGGATCGGCAGGGCGGCGGTGCGCGCCTCCAGCGGAGCGGTGTAGGCGTAGGCCGCGACGTCGACCTCGGGGTCCCCGGGGTCGTCGGGATCGGCGATCGACGGGTCGAAGGCCGTGCGCATCGTGCCGAGCGAGGTCCGACTGAACCCCGGCTGCCAGGCGGACGTCTGCGGCAGGCCCCAGTTCTCGGCGATGAACGCGAGGATCGACGTGTGGTCGAGCGCATCGCTCACCGTGCGGTCGCGGGTCGGCTCCGGCGCCTTCCCGCCCCTGCCCCGGCCCTTGCCCGGACCGCCGGCAGACGGGGCCGGGTTGGCGCCGGTGTTGCGGGCGTAGGGGCTGAGGAGGAACGCCGGCGTCCGGAAGCCGTGGAGGCCGAAGTCCGGCGTCGGGTCGGTGGTCCACGCCCCCTCCTGCCGGTAGTCGACGCTCGGCCCGTAGGTGGCGAGCGGGTCGTTGGCCGTGCCCACCGCCGGCGGGGTGACGTGGTCCCAGAAGCCGCCCCACTCGTCGTAGTTGATGAACATCGCCCCCTTGTGCCAGCTCGGCGAGCCGAGGAACGCGGTGACGACGTCGCTGTAGAACTCCTGGCCGAGGCGGATGTCGGCGTGCGGGTGGTCGTCGTTCGACACGCCCTCGGGTGCGACGAAGAACGGGTCGACGAACGTGACCTGGGGCAGCGTGCCGGCGGCGCAGTCGGCGTAGTAGTCGGTGATCGGCCGCGCGTTCGCCAGGTAGCGGGGTCCCCACAGCGCGATCACCGGCAGGTTCGAGAAGTAGTAGCTCCACGTGACGCCGGCGGCCGTGAGCTGGTCCCACAGCGTGGGCCAGTCCCAGCCGAGCGCCCACACCGGGTTCTCGCCGATGCGCTGGGGCGGGAAGTCGTTGTTCGTGATGCCGTGGGCCTGGGCCGAGTGCATGTAGTACCGGTTCGGGTAGGTGCTGCCCATCCACGACGTGAAGTAGCGGTCGAAGGAGGTGAAGTCCTCCACGAGCCGGGCGATGACCGGCAGGTCGGCGTCGGTGTAGAAGCTCGACGCGTACCGGTCGGTGCTCGTGCCGGGCCGGTCGGACCCGTCCTCGGTGACGCTCCAGCCGTCGGGTACCCCGTCGCCGTCGCTGTCGAGGACCTGGCGCCGGCCCGTCCCGTGGCTGTGGCCGGGGTCGATGTAGGGGTGGCCCGACCAGTTCTGCTCGCCGCGGGCGCCGAAGTCGAACGTCGGCCGGGTCGGGTGCGACGTGCTGGCGTCGAAGCGCACGTCCTCCCGGTCGCCCCACCAGCCCAGGTAGTGGTCGGTGGAGCGGTTCTCCATCATCACGACCACGACGTGCTGGATGTTGGGGAACTTGGGTGCCGCGCCGCCGAGCGGGGCGGGCAGCGCCAGGTTCACCAGCTCCGAGGCGTGGGCCGCGCCGCCGAGCGCGGTGGCGCCGGCGCCGGCGAGGGCGGTCTTCAGGAAGGTGCGTCGGGAGAGAGCCACGGCGCATGGTTCGTCCCCGCCCCCGTCCACTCCTCCTGACGCCGGGTGAACGCCCGCCGAACGTTCTGGCGCCGGATGCGAGCCGGGATGCGAACGAACCGGTCGGTTCGCACGTCACCGGAGAGGCTGCGAACGAACCGACCGGTTCGCACGTCGCGGGCGCCCCCAGGAGTTCGTGTCGGTGGGCACGTGCACGATGGGTGGATGCACCTGATCAGCTCCTTCGGTCAGGCGCTCGAGGTCGCCGCCGACCAGCACCACCTCCTTGCGACCTCCGATCTCACCCGACACGGCCTCGACCGAAACCAGGTCTCCGACCTGTGTCGCGATGGCGCGCTCGAGCGCATCGTCCGAGGGCTGTACCGGATCCCGGGGACCCGCTCCCCGATGCAGGACATCGCCGCGGCCGTCTCCCGCCACCGCGACGGGCACGCGTCTCACGTCAGCGGGCTGTTCGTCCACGGTGCCGAGGTCACACCGCCCCGGCGGCCGCAGCTGACGCTGCCCGTCGGTGCGACGGGCCACACCACGTTGGGCGACGTGCACCGCTCACCGCTCGATCGCGCCGACGTGACCCGCCGGCTCGGGATCCGGGTCACGAGCCTCGCCCGCTCCCTCGTCGACGCCAGCGCGCACCTGAGCACCGAGAGGCTCCACGAGGTGGTCGCCGCCGAGCTCACGGCTCGTCGCACGACGCTCGCGCTGGTGCAGCAGGCGGCGCTGCGCGTCGAGTCCGGGCCGGGACGTCTGGGGCACGGTCGCCTCCGGCAGGTCCTGGCGACCTGGGCCGACCCGATCACGCCGGGTTCGGTCGCCGAGGCGACCGTGTTTCGGCGCATCGGGGCGTTCGGTCTGCCCCGACCGAGCACGCAGGTCGAGATCCGAACGACCGACGGCGACTTCGTCGCCCGGGTCGACCTCGCGTGGGAAGACCACCGAGTGGCACGCGAGTACGACTCCGACGGCTACCACCCGCCCCCGAAGGTCGAGGCCGACGAACGGCGCCGCCAGGCGATCGAGGCTGCCGGCTGGAAGGTCGACGTCGTCCACCGGGGCCACCTGCTCCCCAGCCGCGAGGACTGGTTGCTCGCATTGGCTCGAGACATCGGACGCCCGTCGACCCTCGCCGGCTGACCCGGCCCCGCCGAGCAGGACTCGACCTTCAACCCGGGTGCGTGGGAACCGATCGGTTCGCTCGCAGGCGTGGAGGCCGCGGACGAACCGACCGGTTCGCTGGTGGCGCACCTGCGTCGGAACCGATCGGTTCGTTCGTCGCCGGTGGGGGTGCGTCGGAACCGATCGGTTCGTTCGCACCCCGGTCTGGACGGTCTCGAGCGTTCCGGGCTGCCGAACGGTCAGGGGATGGGGGAGCGGCCGCCGGAGGCCCGCTCGGCGGCGGCGAGGAGGTCGTCGCGGAAGTCCGGGTGGGCGATGGCGGCCAGCGCTTCGCCGCGCTGGTGCACGGTCTTGCCCTGGAGCTCGGCGGCGCCGAACTCGGTGACGATCACGTCGACCTGGTGGCGGGGCGTGGTGATGACCGTGCCGGCGGCGAACCAGGGGACGATGCGCGAGCGCACCTCCTCCCCGGCGCGGTAGGTGGAGGGCAGGCACAGTATCGACCGGTCGGACAGCTCGAGGCCGGCGCCGGCCACGAAGTCCTCGTGGCCGCCGATGCCGGAGAACTGCTCCCCGCTGCGGGTGTCGGCCACCACCTGCCCGTGGATGTCGACGGAGAGCGCCGCGTTGATGGTGACCATGTTCGCGTTCGCGCTGATCACCTCCGGTGAGTTGACGACCTCCACCGGCAGGAACGCCACCTCGTGGTTGTCGTGCAGCCAGTCGTACAGCTCGCGTGTGCCGCCGGCGAACGTGCAGATCGACACGCCGTCGTACTGGCCCTTGCGGTGGTTCGACACCTTGCCCGCCTGGTGCAGCTTCATGAGGCCGGTGGTGAACATCTCGGAGTGGATGCCGTAGTCACCGCCGTCGCCGTCGGCCAGCAGCGCGGCCACGACCGACGGCACCGCCCCGATGCCGGTCTGCAGCGTGGCGCCGTCCGGGATGAGGGCGCGGATGTGGTCGGCGATGGCCCGCTCGACGTCGGTGGGCTCGGGGTCGACGATCTCGTACGGCGCCGAGTCGGACTCGATCAGCACGTCGATCTCGTCCACGTGCAGGCGGTGCTCGTGCTCGCCGGCGCCGTGCGTCACCGGGTAGTGGTCGCTGACCTCGACCACCAGGAGTCGGTCGGGGTCGGCGCCGGCGGCGTGGTACTCGGCGACGTTCGCCCCGGCGTGCAGGGACAGGCTGCAGTGTCCGTCGGCGTCCGGCGGGCTGGCGGCGGTGGCCATGACCCGCGGGGCGAGCGCGCCGAGCAGGGAGACGAAGCGGCGGAAGTCGGCGGGCGCGAACCCGATGTTGGCGCCGCTGTCGCGCAGCAGGCGCTCGAGGGGGCCGAAGAACCCGCTGAGGTAGTGGACGTTCGGGTGCATGAACAGGTCGCTCAGCACGGTGACCAGCGCGCCGAAGACCTTCAGGTCCTCCCAGTCCCGCCGGGTCCCCATGGCCTCGAGCAGCGCGGCCGGCTGGGCCGGACCGAGCGGGAGGCCGAGGGTGTCGGCGGTGGCGAACAGGTCGACGGCCTCGACGGCGGACATGCGGCGCATGTCGGTGTCATACCCCACGTCCATGATGGAGGCCCATGGTCGATGGTCCCGTGCCCGATGGTCCGCCCGCCCCCGATCCGGGCGTCCTGCACAAGGTCCGCTCCCTGCTGGCGAAGGCGGAGTCCACCTCGTTCCCCGAGGAGGCCGAGGCGCTCACCGCCAAGGCCCAGCAGCTGATGGACCGCCACGCCATCGACCGCGCCGTGCTGGCCCAGGCCTCCGGCGGGTCCTCCCGGCCCGAGGGGCGCAGGCTGCTGGTCGAGGCGCCGTACGCGCGGCCGAAGTTCGGGCTGCTCTCGGAGGTGGCCCGGGCCAACCGCTGCCGTGCGGTGTGGAACACCCACTCGCGGGTGGCGACGGTCATCGGCTTCCCGGAGGACCAGGTCACGGTCGAGCTGCTCTACACGTCGCTGCTCGTGCAGAGCACCCGGGCGATGCTCGCGTCCGGCACCGCCGCCGCGACCCGCTCCCGCGGGTACCGCCACGCCTTCCTCACCGCCTTCGCGTTCCGCATCGGCGAGCGGCTCCGGGCTGCCTCCGAGGCCACGGCCCGCGCCGCGGCTCACGACCACGGCGCGGGCCTCCTGCCCGTGCTGCGCGACCGCGAGGCCCTGGTCGAGCAGCGGGTGCAGGAGGCGTTCCCCCGCCTGCGATCGCTCGGCGTCTCGGTGAGCGACCCTGCGGGCCTCGTGGCCGGCCGTTCGGCGGCGGACCGCGCCCGCCTCGGTGGCACCGAGGTGCGGGGGCGCGTGCGAGGCCTCCGGCGCTGAGGCACACTCCCTGCAGTGGGTGACATCGGGGGTTTCGCCGTCGAGGAGGTCGTCGAGGACTTCCGCCTGGCCTGCATCTCACGGGCCATCGACGACCGGGAGATCAGCCTCCAGAAGCAGAGCCGGGTGTTCTTCCAGATCTCCGGCGCCGGCCACGAGGCGCTGCTGCTCGCCCTCGCCCGGTCGCTGCGACCCGGGCACGACTGGTTCTTCCCCTACTACCGCGACCTGGCGCTCATGCTCGGTCTCGGCATCAGCCCCTACGAGCTGCTCCTCCAGGCGGTGGGGTCGGCCGAGTGCCGGGCCTCGGGCGGCCGGCAGATGCCGTCGCACTGGGGCTACGCCGCCGAGCACGTGGTGTCCCAGTCGAGCCCCACCGGCAGCCAGTGCATCCCGGCCGTCGGCTGCGCCGAGGCCGGTCGCTACATCGGCCGCACGCCCGAGCTGTCGCACCTGCCCGCGGCGGGCGACGAGGTCACCTACGTCAGCCTCGGCGAGGGCGCCACGTCCGAGGGCGAGTTCTGGGAGTCGCTGAACACGGCGTGCACGCTGCACCTGCCCGTCGTCTACGTGGTGGCCGACAACGGCTTCGCGATCTCGGTGCCCGTCTCCGACCAGTCGCCGGCGCCGGTGTCCGAGCTGGTCCACGGCTTCCGCGGCCTCGAGGTGCTGCGCCTCGACGGCACCGACTACCTCGAGGTGCGCCGGCGCGCCGCCCCCGCCATCGCCGCCGTGCGGGCCGGCGTCGGCCCGCTGCTCATCCACGCCGACGTCACCCGGCCGTACTCGCACTCGGCGGCCGACACGCAGTCGAAGTACCGGTCCGAGCGCGAGCTCGCCGACGAGGCCGAGCGCGATCCCCTCGGCCGGCTCGAGCACGTCCTGGTCCACGAGGGGGTCCTCAGCCCGGCCGAGGCATCGGCCGTCCGCGCGGACGCTCGCCAGACCGTGGCCGACGCGGCGAAGCGGGCGCTCGCCGCGCCGCGCCCCGACCCGGCCGACGTCCACCGCCACGTGGTCGCCCTCCCCGACCTCCCCGTCCCGGATCCCACGTACGAGGGCGGGGAGGAGGTCGCCTTCGGCGGTGCGATCTCCGCCGTGCTGCACGAGCGCATGGCCGCCGACGCCCGCATCCGCGTCTTCGGCGAGGACGTCGGCGACGCGCGCGAGGTCGTGCTCGCCGACGTCCCCGGCAAGGGCGGCGTGTTCGGCACCACCCACGGCCTGCAGCGCGAGTTCGGCATGGCCCGCTGCTTCAACACCCCCCTCGCCGAGGCGAACATCATCGGCCGGGCCGTCGGGCACGGCGTGCGAGGCCTCCGCCCCGCACCGGAGATCCAGTTCTTCGACTACATCTGGCCCGCCATGCAGCAGATCAAGAGCGAGGCCGCCACGATGCGGTGGCGCTCGAACGGGGCGTTCACCGCCCCGATGGTGATCCGGGTGCCCATCGGCGGCTACCTGCAGGGCGGCGCCATCTGGCACAGCCAGTGCGGCGAGTCGATCTTCGCCCACGTGCCCGGACTGCTCATCGCCTTCCCGTCCCGGGCCCGCGACGCCGCCGGCCTGCTCCGCTACGCGTTCGAGTGCGAGGACCCGGTGCTCTTCCTCGAGCACAAGCACCTGCTGCGCCAGCCCTACACCAAGGACGCGCTGCCGCCACCGGGCTGGGTCCTGCCCTTCGGGGTCGCGGACGTGCGCCGCCCGGGCGACGCCGCCACGGTCGTCACGTGGGGCGCCACGGTCCAGCGCTCACTGCTCGCCGCCGAGGCCGTCGCCGCCGACACCGGCCGCCAGGTCGAGGTCATCGACCTGCGCACCATCGCCCCGTGGGACCGGGAGCGGGTGTGCGAGTCGGTGACCCGCACCGGCCGGCTCCTCGTGGTGCACGAGGACATCGTCACCGCCGGCTTCGGAGCCGAGGTGGCGGCGGTGATCGCCGATGAGTGCTTCTGGGCGCTCGACGCCCCGGTCCGGCGGGTCGGCACCGAGGACGTGCACGTGCCCTACGAGCCCGGCCTCGAGGACGCCGTGCTGCCCCAGGTCGACGACGTCGCCTCAGCCCTGCGCGCCCTCCTCGACCAGTAGCGGCGCCTTCGGCCAGACCAGGACGACCCGGAGCCCGCCGCCCGGGGCGTCCTCCAGGCGCACCTCTCCGCCGTGGCGGCGCAGCAGGATGCGAGCCGTCGGCAGGCCGAGGCCGAACCCGTCGCCGGTGCGGCCCAGCCGCTCGCCCTCGGACAGGGCGGCGGCGCGCTGGTCGGCCGGGATCCCCGGCCCGTCGTCGGTGACGGCGATCGCCCACGCCTCGCCCTCGTCGGCGCCGCTCACCACGATGCGCGGCGGCCCGCCGTCGGCCGCGTGCCGGAGGGCGTTGTCGAGCAGCTCGTGCAGCGCCCGCACCACCGCCCGCCGGTCGGCCAGCAGCAGAGGCAGGTCCTCGACGTGGAGCGTCGCCTCGCCGAGGTCGACGCCCTCGGCGGCCTCGTCGACGGCGTCGGCGACGTCGACCTCGTCGAGCACCAGCTCGTCGCGAGCCGCCGCCGTGTACCGCTGGAGCTGCAGGAGCTGGTCGCCGGCCCGGCGAAGCGCATCCGACGAGCGCCGGAGCAGGTCGCGCAGCTCGACATCGATGGCGTCGCCCACCTGGCGGTCGAGCAGGTCGAGCATGCCCGTGGCGATGGCGAGCGGGTTGCGCATCCCGTGGGCGACGATCCGGGCGAAGCGGACCAGCCGCTCGTCCTCGGTGGGATCCGGCACCCGCCCATCCGACCACACGCACGAGCGGGAAGTGGCACGGGAGCGGCCCATGACCATCCCGTGACGGTGCCCTGACCACCGTTCAGCGCGAGGCCCGCACCGCCGATGCTCGGTCGCCATGCGTGCGCACCCGACCCCCCATCCCCGCCAGCGGTCCCTGACCGTCCTGCTCGCGGCCGCCGCCCTCGCCCTCGCCTCGTGCACCCCGGCGATCCAGGCCACGGTCGCCGACCCGGTGCCGGTCGTGCAGACCGCGAGGAAGCCGAAGCCGCCGAAGACCACCACCACCACGACGACGACGACGACCACGACCACGACGGTCGCGCCGGTCAGCGACCCGCTCGCCGGCCAGCGGTTGCACGTCGCCTCGTGGACCGCCGCCGGCCAGGCCGCCGACCAGCGCCGCTCCTGGGACCCGGCCGGCGCCGAGGACCTCGACCTGCTCGCCCGCACGCCCACGGCGCGGTGGTTCGGGGGCTGGAGCGGCGACGTCCGTGCCGCCGCCGGGTCCTACGTGTCGGAGGCGGCGGCCGCCGGTCGCCTGCCCGTGCTGGTGGCGTACAACATCCCCGGCCGCGACTGCGGCTCGCACTCGTCCGGCGGCGCCGGGAGCGCCGACGCCTACCGCGCGTGGATCCGCGAGCTCGCCGCCGGCATCGGCAGCCGGAAGGCGGTGGTGGTGGTCGAGCCCGATGCCGTCGCCCTGGCCGACTGCTCCGGCGACGCCGGGCTGACCAGCGAGCGCTACGCGCTGCTCGCCGACGCCGTGCAGGTGCTGGCGGCCGGGATCGGAACGACCGTGTACCTCGACGGCGGGCACGCCGCCTGGCTCCCCGTCGACGAGCTGGCCCGCCGCCTCCGCCTCGCCGGCGTGGGCCGCGCTCGCGGCGTGTCGCTGAACGTGTCGAACTTCGGGCGCACCGGCGACCAGGTCACCTACGCCACGGCCCTGGCGAACCACCTCCCGGGGGTCCGGGCCGTGATCGACACCGGTCGCAACGGCGCCGGCGGCGACGGCACCTGGTGCAACCCCTTCGGGCGCGCCATCGGCACCTTCCCCACCACCGACCCGGCGCTGCCCGAGGTCGTCGACGCCCTGCTGTGGGTGAAGGTCCCGGGCGAGTCGGACGGCACCTGCAACGGCGGCCCGGCGGCCGGCACGTTCTGGCCGGAGTACGCGATCGACCTGGTCCGGCAGGCCGGGTGGTGACGCGCCGACCGTAGGGTCGGGGGGTGACCGACGCGCCCACCGCCTGGATCTTCGAGGTCGACCCCCGCCAGATCGACCTCGGCGAGGCGTTCGCCGACGGCGAGGCCGTGATCCAGTTCGAGGTCGCGGAGGACCGCGCCGCGCTCGTCCGCCCCGGCCAGGTCGCCCACCTCTGGGTGCAGGACCGCGAGGGTGCCTCGGTGCCGCCCGGCGTCTACGCCACCGGCTCGGTGGTGGGTCCGGTCGAGCTCGTCGACGTCGACGGGGAGCAGGTGGCCATGGTGGCCGTGGGGCTCGACAGCCTCGCCCGCCCGATCGACGGTGCGGCGCTCCTCGCCGGCGGCGCGTTCGCCGGCTCGCCCCTCCACGACGGCGGCGAGGACGTGAACCCGGTGGCGCTCGACGCCGAGCAGGCCGCGGCGGTCGCCGTCCACGACCTCGCCGCCGGACCGATCGCCGCCCTGGTGGTGGTGGATCCCGACGACGGCGGCGCGATCCCGCTGCCGGCCCTCGAGGTCCGGCTCCCCGACGACACCTTCCTCGTCGTGGAGGGCGTCGGTCACGACGGCTGGACGGTGGTGCGCGGCGACGCCGACATGACCCACGTCGTCGAGCTGCCCGAGCAGCACGTCACGTTCATGGACGCCGTCGACTACGTCGCCACGGCCGTCCGGAACGCCGGCAGGGCCCTTCCCGTGGTCGACGTCGACGAGGGCCTGGAGGCGGTCGCCGTGTTCGACGCCGACGGTGGCGTGTACACCGTGCTGAAGGAGGGCGAGGACGTCTACACCTTCGCCTGGGTCGACGACGACGGGACCCTCGAGCGCCTGGATCGCTACGCGACCCTCAAGGAGGCGATCCTGCTGCCGGTGCTCGACGAGGAGCTCTTCGGCGGCATGTGACCCTCAGGCCGGGATCGGCTTCGGGCGGCAGTGGTACTCGGAGAGGTCGGCGTGGTTCGTGCGCCGCCGGTACTCGGTGGTGCGGCCCACCCAGTTGTTGGTGACCTTGCCGCCCTGCAGGTACCAGCTGTCCTCCACCAGCACCCAGGCGCTCTCCGCCAGCCGCTCGGCGAGCTCGTCGTTGTAGGCCTGCTGGACGTCGGCTCGGACCTCCACCGACTGCAGCGAGCGGGCGGCCATCTGGCGCACGATCGACAGCAGGTAGCGGCACTGCGACTCGATCATCAGCACGATCGAGTTGTGGCCGAGGTTCGTGTTCGGCCCGTACATGAAGAACAGGTTCGGGAACCCGGCCACCGCCAGGCCGAGGTGCGCCTGCGGGCCCTCCCGCCACTCGTCCTCGAGCACCCGGCCGTCGGGCCCGATGACCGTCATCGGCGTGAGGAAGTCATGGGTCTCGAAGCCGGTGCCCACCACGATGACGTCGACGGGGTGCTCCGTGACCTCGCCGTCGGCCGACTCGGTGACGATCGCCTCGCCCGTCACCTTGGCGATGCGGTCGGTGACGACGTCGATGCCGTGCTCCTCGATCGACTCGTAGAAGTCGTCGGAGAACAGCACCCGCTTGGCGCCCATCGGGTAGGCGGGCGTGAGCTTCGCCCGGGTCTCCGGGTCGCTGACCTTCTCGTGCAGGTTCTTCACCGCGTACCTCTGCATCAGGTCGCGCACGCGGGAGCGCCGGTGCATCAGGTCGTAGCCGAGCAGCTCGGCGCGGGCGAAGATCAGGAAGCGCCTCAGGTTCCGGGCCACCCTGCTCCGGCGGATGAGCGACTTCTCGAGCTCGGAGTAGTCGCGGTCGTTCTTCGGGATGATCCAGTTCGGCGTGCGCTGGAAGATCGTGACGTGCTCGGCGAGCTCCGCCACCTGGGGCACGTACTGCACGGCGCTGGCGCCGGCGCCGATCGAGGCGACCCGCTTCCCGGCCAGGTCGACGGCGTGGTCCCACTCGGCGGAGTGGAAGACCGGGCCGGCGAAGGAGTCGAGGCCGTCGATGTCCGGCCAGCGGGGCCGGCTCAGCTGCCCGGTGGCCGAGACCACCACGTCGAAGCGCTCGGTCGTCGTCGTCCCGCCCTCGGGGGTGACGTCGACGTCCCACTGGCCGTGCTCCTCCACCCACTGCAGCCGGGTGACCGGCGTGCGCAGCCGGAGGTGGGCACGCAGGCCGTAGGTGTCGGCGCAGTGCTCGAGGTAGTCGCGGATCACCGGCTGGTGCGACCACTTGTTGGGCCAGTCGAAGTTCTCGAACGAGTACGAGTACAGCGCCGAGGGGATGTCGCACTCGGCCCCGGGGTAGGTGTTCGCCCGCCAGGTGCCGCCGACGGCGTCGGCCTTCTCGAAGATGGTGAACGTGTCGATGCCCTGCTGCTTGAGCTGGATGCCCAGGCCCAGGCCGGCGAACCCGGCCCCGATGATGGCGATTCGTGGCACGCGCAGGCCTCCCGGCGTCGGCGTCGAGCTGGTGGCAACGACCGTATCCTGCTTTTCCCCGTCACTCCCACAGGAGGTCCCGGGGGGTGGGGCGAACCTTCCAGATGTGACCGACATGTCCGGATGGGGTGGGACCCTCGCCAGCGGACCCGAATCCCACTTCGTCGTGGACGCCCTGGGCTTCCTGCTCGACGGCCGCCCCGATGCCGCCGTGGACGAGCTGGCCGAGGGGGCTCAGGCCACCAGCTGGGCGGCGGTCCTGCACCGCCTCGACGTCGCCGGCCGGGCCCTGGCGCTCGACGCTGGCCTGCAGCCCGGCGACGCTCCCGGCGCGGTGCTGCGCGTCGCGGCGCTCGCCGCCGCCTCCGGCGTCGACCCGCTCCCGCGGAGGATCGACCACGTCCTGGCGGCGTGGTCGGAGGGTCGCGGCATCCCGGTCGACGTCGACCTGGACGTCGGCTCCGTCGATCCCCTGGACGACGGGCAGCGGGCGCTCGGCGCCTGCCTCGTGCTCGCCTGGCTCGTCGACCACCTCGGCTACCCGCCCCAGGTCGTCGCCTGACCGCCACGCTCCGACCACGACCGTCGCCGGGGCAACGGGTACCGTGCCCGGAGGGGCCCGGACGTGCGGAGAGCCGTGGAGCAGATGGCAGACGACGCAGACCTCGAACTCGAGCTCGACGTCCCCTCGCGGGGCACGACCCCCCGGCTCGCGCTCGTGGCCGAGGACGAGCCGGGCATCCGCTCGCTGATCGTCTCGCTGCTGACGCTCGACGGGTGGGAGGTGCACGTCACCGACACCGGCGAGAACGTCGCCGACCTGATCGACGAGCACCAGCCGGTGCTGTGCCTGCTCGACGTGATGATGCCCGGCATGGACGGCGTCGAGGCCATGGAGGAGGGCCGCTCGCGCGGCCACGGCAGCGGCGACGGCACCGTCTACGTGATCCTCACGGCCCTCGCCGGTCAGGAGGACGTCATCCGTGGGGTCATCGGCGGCGCCGACGACTACATCACCAAGCCCTTCGACGTCGACGACCTCGCCGACCGGGTCACGCGCTGGTGCGCCGCCACCGGCTGGGAGCTGGTCGACGCCGAGCGCCCGGGCGCGGTGCACGAGCACCTGCGCTACGGGACCTGAGGTGCCGGCCGACGTGCCCGACGTGGACGCCAGGCGTCGCTCCCGCTCCCCGGTGCGCGAGGCGGGCGACGAGGAGCTCGTCGCCGCGTTCCAGGAGGCCCGCGACCGCGAGGCCGTCAACGAGCTGCTGCGCCGGCACGAGGGCCTGATCATGTCCGTGGCCCGCCGCTACTTCGTGCCCGGGGGCGACCACGACGACGTCCGCCAGCAGGCGATGATCGGCTTCTGGAAGGCCGTGCGGGACTTCACCGGCGGCGCGGGCGCCACCTTCCCGAGCTTCGCCCGCACCTGCATGCAGCGCCAGGTGATCACGGCGGTCAAGGCCGCCAACCGGATGAAGCACTCGCCGCTCAACGACGCGGACCGCATCGCCCACCACGACGCCGAGCACGACGACGACCAGCGGGCCACCGGCGTGCAGCTCCCCTCCGTCAGCCACGAGCGTGCGGTGGTCGACCGCATGGACATGGACACGAGCGGCGGCATGCCCTTCGGGCTGTCCGAGATCGAGGGCCTGCTCGAGGCGCACGGGCACGAGGCCGTCCACGAGCTGCTGCGGGCGCACTTCGAGGGCAAGAGCACCCGCCGGCGCAAGGACGAGCCGGACCGCCTCTCCGAGAACGAGGCCCACGTCCTCGTCGGGCTCCTCAGCGGCAAGAAGTACCGCGAGATCGCCGAGCAGATGGGCAAGACCGACAAGTTCGTCGACAACACCGTGCAGCGCCTGCGCTCGAAGCTGCGCCACCTGCTCGAGGACGACCTCGGCTAGTCCTCCGGCTCGATCCGGCGGCGCCACCAGGTGAGCGCCATCGTGCTCACGGCCCCGAGGATGCCGAGCACCCACACGGTGAGCACGCCGCCGAGGTCCGGCGTGTCCTGCGTGATCGTCACCCGCTCGGGCACCGCCACCGTGGTGGTGGGCGCCGGCACCGGCGCCTCCGGCGGAGCGGTGGACGGCACCGTCTGGGCCACCGTCGAGGCCGGGGCGGCCGTGGTGGTCGGCGCGCGGGTGGCCGGTGGCGCCGTGGTGGGCGGTTCCGTCGTGGCCGGGGCCTCGGTGGTGGGCGGTTCCGTGGTCGTGGTCGGGATCGTCGTCTCGGGCGTCGGGCTGGTGGTGGTCGTCTCCGCCGGCTCGGTGGTGGTCGTCTCGAGCAGCTGGGCGCCGGCGACGCCACCGCCGCCGTCCGGGAGGAGCGCGACGGCGAGGGCGACCACGCCGAGGAGCAGCACCAGCGCCGGGCGGCGGGCGTGTCGGGCCCGCATGCTCAGGCGCAGTCCCGGCACACGTCGCCGTCCTCGAAGAGGTCGTCGGACTTGGTCACGAGGCAGACCGTGCACCGGCGCTCGGCGCGGGTGGCCTGCGACGGGCGCTTCGGCGCCGGCGGTCGTGGCGTGCGCGGGCGCCGGGCGCCGGTGCTCGTGGCCGGGCGCCGGGGCGGTGTGACCGTCGGGCGGTCGAAGGGGTCGTCCCCGAGGCGCAGCTCGGTGCACTGCAGCGCGAGGTCGCGGAGGCGCCCGTCGGGGACGTCCTCGAGCGCAGAGCGCTGGTCGGGCAGGTGGTCGAGCCGGGCTGGCAGCGACGTGAACGGCAGCCGCCGGCGCCACTCCACCGGGCGGCGGTGCGGGGCGCGCTCGGGGTCGAGGTCGTCC
>DASUEE010000276.1:0-4961 GCA_036275235.1 Acidimicrobiales bacterium
GGGCCGAGCGGGCAGATCGTGGTCTGCTTCGGGGGCCAGGTGATCGACGGCGAGATGTTGTCGCACAGGTCGAGCAGCAGGGCGATGTCCTGGGGGCGGCCCTGGCCGTCGAGCATGCGGCGCAGCACCTTCTCGAGCCAGCTCGTGCCCTCCCGGCAGGGCGTGCACTTGCCACAGGACTCGCGGGCGAAGAAGCGCACGACGCGCCAGGCCGCCTTCACGGCGTCGGTGGTGTCGTCCATGACGACGACGGCGCCTGAGCCGAGCATCGAGCCGGCGGCGCCGACGGCGCCCGCCTCCAGCGGCAGGTCGAGGTGCTCCTCGTAGAACCACGGCGCCGACGCACCACCGGGGATGAACGCCTTCAGCGTGTGGTTCCCGCGGATGCCGCCGCACAGGCCGTAGATCAGGTCGCGGAAGGTGGTGGTGCCGAACTCGACCTCGTGCACGCCCGGCTTCTTCACGTGGCCCGACACGGCGAACATGCGGGTGCCGCGGGAGCTCTCGGCGCCGTGGGCGGTGTAGGCCTCGGCCCCGTTGCGGATGATCCACGGCACGTTCGACAGCGTCTCGACGTTGTTCACGATGGTCGGCTGCATGTAGAGGCCCTTGGCCGCCGGGAAGTACGGCGGCTTCAGGCGGGGCATGCCCCGGTTGCCCTCGAGGGACTCGATGAGCGCGGTCTCCTCGCCCACGATGTAGGCGCCCGCGCCCCAGTGCAGGACGATGTCGCAGGAGAAGCTGGTGCCCAGGATCTCCTTGCCGACCAGGCCGGCGGCGTAGGCGTCGTTGAGCGCCTGGGCGATGCGCTCCTGGGCGAGGGCCATCTCGCCACGGACGTACAGGAACGCCTGCGCGCAGCCGGTGGCGTAGGCGGCGATGAGCACGCCCTCGATGAGCTGGTGGGGGTCGCGCTCCATGAGGAGGCGGTCCTTGTAGGTGCCCGGCTCGGACTCGTCGCCGTTCACCACGAGGTAGCGAGGCCACACGCCGGGCGGGCAGAAGCCCCACTTCACGCCGGCGGGGAAGCCGGCGCCGCCGCGGCCGAGCAGCGACGCGTTCTTGATCTCCGCGTGCACGTCGTCGGGGTGCATGTCGAGCGCCTTGCGCAGCGCCGAGTACCCCTCGGTGGCCCGGTAGCGGTCGATGGTGTGGGCGTCGTCGTGCTTGAAGCGCCCCGTGATCATCAGGGGCACCTCGCGGCGGGTGCCCCCGGTGGCCTGCTCGCTCATGCGGGCGTCTCCGACGGGGCGTCCTCGGGCGTGAGCCAGACCGGCTGCTCGCACTCCCCCGGCACCGCGGCGCCGGCGCGGCGGTCCGCCGGGATCGACTGGCGCACCCGGGCGAGGGTGCCGTGCTTTGGGATCTCGTGCGCCCGGCGGCCGGCGCGCAGGTCGTCGATGAGCTGGTCGGCCTCGTCGTGGGTGATCTTGTGGAAGTAGCGGTAGTTCACCGTCAGGCAGGGCGCCTCGGTGCACGCGGCGATGCACTCGACGTCCTCGAGGGTGAACTTCCCGTCGGGGGTGGTGGCGCCGGGGCGGATCCCGAGCCGCTCCTCGAGGTGGTGCAGCAGCTCCTCGCCGCCCACGAGCATGCAGGCGATGTTCGTGCAGACGTTGACGAGGTACTCGCCCACCGGCTCGCGCTTGAACATCTCGTAGAAGCTGCAGGTGCCCACGACCTCGGCCGGGGTCACGCCGACCAGCTCGGCGATGTGCACCATCGCCTCGTCGCTCACCCACCCGTCCTGCTCCTGGGCCAGGTGGAGCAGGGGGATCAGCGCCGACTTGGGATGCGGGTACCGGCCGATGATCTCCCTGGCGAGGATGGTGTTCTCGGCGGTGAACCGGGGCATCGTCGTGAATCCTTGCACAAGGGTCGGCGAGCGCCCGAAGTCCCTCCGCCGGACGCGGCGGGCACGCTACCGCCGACCCCCGAGCCGGGTCAGATCCACGCGACGGCGCCGGCCCGCACCTCCCGGAGGTGGTCGGTCGCCAGGAACGCCCGCTGCAGCTCCGGCGCCATCGCGTCGTACGGGGGTACCTGCGAGCGGTGGGCCCGCATCGCCTCCCACCGGAGGTCGAGGACGTCGGAGGCGTCCAGCTGGTGCGTGATGTCGGCGTCGGGCGTGCCCAGCTCGTCGAGCCCGGTGAAGGCCTGCATGAGGGACCGGGGCAGGCACCACAGGTAGACGGCTGACGGGCGGCCGGCGGTGGCGGCGAGGGTGGCGTCGCACACCACGGCGTGGTCGCGATGGCCGTCGCCCGCGTCGAGGGTGACGACCACGTCGGGTCGCTCCTCGTCGAGGATCCGGCCGATCGCCGCCTCGACCTCCTGCGGCGTCGCGGCGCAGAGCGAGCCGGGCGCCGGCTCACCGTCCACCCCGGAGTCGCGCCACCCGAGCACGTCGACCCGCGAGACTCCCAGCAGCGCGGTGGCGTGGCGCAGCTCGGCCTCGCGGATCCGGCCGAGGAGCTCGGGTCCGGGCGGCACGTGGCACAGCCCGGGGGCGACCTCGCCGAGCTCGCCTCGCGTCGCACAGGCGACGACGGTCTCGACCCCGGCGGCGCGTGCACGGGCGAGCAGGGATCCGCACCCGAACGCCTCGTCATCGGGGTGGGCGACGGTGACGAGCAGCTTCACGGCGCCGGGGGCGGGAGGATGGCGATCCCGTGGTCGGCCGCGAGCCGGGTGAGGCGCACGGGGTCCGGGGCCTCGGGCGCCGGCAGCACGGGCGCCTCTGCCGGCGTGCCCGCAGCCCGGAAGAAGGCCTCCGCGCCGCCGTTGGTCCCACCGGTGGCCGAGGAGGTGATGACCAGCATCCGCGCCGTTGGCGTGCGCACCCGGAACGCGTGCGGCGTCCCGCTCGGTGCCAGTGCGTAGGTGCCCGGCGTGGCCAGCACCACGTCGCCGCCCACCTCGAGCTCGACCTCTCCGTCGAGCACGTAGAAGGCCTCGTCCTCGTCGTCGTGCACGTGCACGGGCGGGTCGGCGGCGGGGGTCAGGAGGTGCTCCATCAGGCAGTAGGCGCCGGCGGTGCCCTCGCGGTCGACCTTGGTGGCCACGAGGCTGTTCAGGAACCAGGTCAGCGTCCCCTCGTCGCGGTGCTTCACGATCGTGTCGGTCATCGTCCCTCCCGGGCGTCGGTCTTGATACTGCCCTTTGCAGTATCTCGGCTCAGTAGATACTGCCAAAGGCAGTGTGTCAAGATCACGCCGTGGCCGATCGATCCCCCGCCCTGACGACGACGTCGTACGCCCTGCTCGGGCTCCTGGCGCTGCGACCGTGGACGACGTACGAGCTCACGAAGCAGGTGCAGCGGAGCCTCGGCTGGTTCTGGCCGCGGACCGAGCGGAAGCTGTACGACGAGCCGAAGAAGCTGGTGGCCGCCGGCCTCGCATCGGCCATTGAGCAGCGCACGGGCAAGCGGCCCCGCACCGTCTATGCCATCACCGCTGCGGGGCGGAGGGCGATGCGCGCCTGGCTCGACGAACCGCCCGCTCCGCCGGTGCTCGAGATGGAGAGCATGGTGAAGGTCTTCTTCGCGGACAGCGGCACGATCGATCAGCTGCGCGCCACCCTCGACGAGGTCCGCACCTCGGCCGAGCAACGGCTCGAGCAGCTCGAGCGGATGATCGACGAGGACGAGCAGCCGGGCTACGAGTTCGCCGGACGCCTGCCGATCAACGCGCTCGGGCTGCGCTTCCACGTCGACCACGAGCGACACCTCGTCGAGTGGGCGACCTGGGCGCAGGAGCAGGTGAGCGCCTGGCGGTCCCCGGTCGACGCGGCGGGATGGGACTGGAGGGCGGCGCTCCGCCCCTAGGGACATGCTGAGCAATACGTGATCCGCCTCGGCAGCGGTTGCGTTCCCCCTGGTCAGTGCCGCCACCGGACGGCGAGATGCCAGTTGCTCAGCACACTCCTAGCGTGCGCCCTCCGTGCCGGTCGTCCTCGCCCTGCTGTCGAGCCTCCTGTGGGGCACCGCCGACTTCGTCGGCGGCACGCTGTCGCGCCGTCTCGAACCGCTCCGCGTGGTGCTGTCCTCGCAGGCGGTCGCCTTGGTGGCCCTCGTCCCGCTGGCCGGGTGGCTGCGCCCGGACCTGGAGGCACGGGTGCTGCTGGCCGGTGTCGCCGCCGGCGCGATCGGCCCCCTCGCCCTCGGTGCGTTCTACCGGGCGCTCGGCATCGGCACCATGGGGGTCGTCGCGCCGATCGCGGGGCTCGGGGTCGTCGTCCCCGTGGCCGCGGGCATCCTCGCCGGGGAGCGGCCGACGGCCGCCCAGCTCGCCGGCATCGCCGTGGCGGTGCTGGGCGTCGTGCTGGCGTCGGGTCCCGAGATGCGCGGCGAGGGGCGTGGCGGCACCCGCGCCCTGCTGCTCGCGGCGGGAGCGGCCGTGGGGTTCGGCCTGGTGTTCGTGCTGCTCGCCGAGGGCAGTGAGGGCGGCGGGGCGGCCGAGGTCATCGTCGTGCTGACCGTCATGCGGGCCACCAGCGTGCTGGGGCTCGGCGGGGCCCTCGTCGCACGCGCCGGGACCGGTGCCGTGCGCGTGCCCCGGCCCGACCTGCCCGCGCTCGCCGTGGTCGGCGCGTTCGACGTCGGTGCCAACGGCGCGTTCGCGCTGGCCAGCCAGAGCGACCTCGTGAGCGTCACCGCGGTGCTGGCGTCGCTGTACCCGGCGGTCACGGCCGTGCTGGCGTGGCGGATCGACGGCGAACGCCTCCAGCGCGTGCAGCTGTCCGGCGTCGTCCTGGCGCTGGCCGGCGTCGTCCTGCTCTCCGCCGGCTGACGACACCGTTCTGGGGTACCGATCCCCGCGCATGCGGGGGGATCGGTACCCCAGAACCGGGGATCAGTGCTAGCGGTCGACCTCGCCCATGATCGGGTCGACCGAGGAGATGTTCACCACGGCGTCGGCGATCAGGCCGTCGCGCATCATGTGCGGCAGCGTCTGCAGGTT
>DASUEE010000277.1:0-11826 GCA_036275235.1 Acidimicrobiales bacterium
AGCTCGCCATCGAAGACGGCCATCTGGCCGCCCTGCTCCGGCGGTGCCGGGCGTCCGGCCATCTGGATGCGGATGTCGTACTGGTCGGACCAGAACCACGGGACCGGGTCGTAGACCTCGGCTTCGCGGTCGGTGGCGAGCAGGCGCCGGGCGGCGGCCCGGCCCATGTCGACGGCGTTGTCCCAGTGCTCGGTGCGGATCAGGCCGTAGCGGGGGCTCTCCCACGCGGCGACGTCGCCGCACGCGACGATCCCGGGGGCGACCTGGGTGGTGGCGTCGCAGACCACCCCGTTGTCGACGGGCAGGCCGGAGCCGTCGAGCCACTCGGTGTTGGGGATGACCCCGATGCCGACGATGACCTGGTCGGCCTCGACCACGGTGCCGTCGCCGAGCACGACCCGCTCGACGTGGTCGTCGCCCTCGACGGCGGAGACGCCCACGCCCAGCCGGACGTCGACGCCTTCGCGGCGGTGCACGTCGGCGACCGCCTTCCCGAGCTCGGCGCCGAGCACCCGCTCGAGCGGCTGGGCCAGCGGCTCCACCATCGTGACCTCGTGGCCCCGCCGGCGGCAGGTCGCCGCGACCTCGGCACCGATGAACCCGGCGCCGACCACGAGCACCCGCGCCGAGGGGTCGGCGTCGAGATCGGCCCGCAGGCCGAGGGAGTCGTCGAGGGTCCGCATCACGTGGACGCCCGGGATGGGCACCTGGCCGGGCAGCGGCCGGGGCCGGGCGCCGGTGGCGATCACCAGGCCGTCGAACGCGAGCGGCTCGCCGCTGGCGAGCTCCACCGTGCGCCCCGCGACGTCCAGCCCGACGGCGCGCTCGCCGAGGAGCCAGTCGATGCCGAGGTCGTCGGCCTGCGCCGGCGGCCAGTAGGTGCGCTCGGCCTCGACGGCGCCGGCCAGCACGTCCTTCGAGAGCGGCGGCCGCTGGTAGGTGCGGACGTGCTCCTCGGCCACGACGCGCAGCTCGCCGTCGAAGCCCTTGGCCCGCAGCTCGGCCGCGGCGGAGAAGCCGGCGATCGAGCCGCCGACGACGACGATGCGCTGCACGGGCTGGGTGCTTACTCGTCCTCGATGGAGATGGCCTGCTTGGGGCAGCGCTGCACGGCTTCCTCGACCTTGGCGCGCAGCTCCTCACCCGGGTGCTCCTGGAGGACGTACAGGAAGTCGTCGTCGCGCACCTCGAAGACCTCGGGCGCGATGCCCATGCAGATCGCATTCGACTCGCACAGGTCGAAGTCGACGACCACCTTGTAGCCCATCTCGCACCACTCCCCTTGTCGTTCTCAGGTGCGGCGGAGCGTAGTGGTCCCGCAGAGGGGTCGGGCATTCCGCGAGGATCGTCCGGATGCCGGTGCCGACCTCCCTCTCGCGGTCCCAGGCCAGGCGCCTGGTCCTCTCGGCGCAGGGGCTCGCGCGGCCCCGCCCACCGGGCCGGATCGACCGCCGGCACCTCCGGCGCGTGGCGCAGGACCTCGGCCTCGTGCAGATCGACTCGGTCAACGTGCTCGTGCGCGCCCACCACATGCCCTTCTTCAGCCGGCTCGGCCCGCACGACCCCGACCTGCTGCACCGCCTCGCCTACCGCGACCGCCGGCTGTTCGAGTACTGGGCCCACGAGGCCTCGCTCGTCGACGTGGAGCTCGAACCCCTGCTGCGCTGGCGCATGGCCGAGGAGCACCGCTGGGGCGGTCCCAAGTCGGTGGGGCGGGAGCGCCCCGACCTGGTCGCCGAGATCGAAGCGCTGGTGCTGTCGGCGGAGGCGCCGCTGACCGCCGCCGAGGTCGATGCCCGCGTGGGCACGGCGCAGGGACGGGCCGGGGCGTGGTGGGGGTGGAGCGACACCAAGAAGGCCCTGGAGCACCTGTTCTGGGGTGGGCGGGTGGGGGCGGTTCGCCGAGCATCGTTCGAGCGGGCGTACTGCCCCCGCTCGGCCACCGTCCCCGCCGAGGTGCTCGACCGCCCGACACCCTCGGTGGAGGAGGCGCACCGGGGACTGCTGCTCGTCGCGGCGCGTGCGCACGGCGTCGCCACACCGAAGGACCTCGCCGACTACTGGCGGCTCCCCATCCGCGAGGTCCGCCGGCTCGTCGCCGCGATGGTGCACGACGGCTCGCTCACCGGGGTCGAGGTCGAGGGCTGGCGCGAGCTCGCCGTGTGCCACCCGGACGCGACGCTCCCCCGCCGCGTCGCCGCCTGCGCCCTCGTCTCCCCCTTCGACCAGGCCATGTGGGAGCGGTCGCGGGTCGAGCGCGTCCATGGCTTCCGGTACGCGATCGAGATCTACGTCCCGAAGCACCAGCGCCGCCACGGCTACTACGTGCTCCCGTTCCTGCTCGGCGACACCTTCGTGGCCCGGGTCGACCTGAAGGCCGACCGGACCGGTCGCCGGCTGCAGGTGCAGGCGGCCTGGCACGAGCCGGACCTCGCCGAGCGCGGCACCGACGTGGACGAGGTGGCCGTGCGGCTCGGCGACGAGCTCCGGTCGCTCGCCGGCTGGCTCGACCTCGAGGACGTGGTGGTCGAGCCGGCGGGCGACCTGGCACCGGCGCTGCTCGCGACCCTCAGTCGGGGTGGGGGGTGAGCACCTCGGCGCCGTCGTCGGTGACGAGGATGGTGTGCTCGAACTGGGCCGTGCGCTTGCGGTCGATGGTGGCGGCGGTCCAGCCGTCCTCCCAGAGCACGTGCTCGTGGGCCCCGACGGTGATCATCGGTTCGATCGTGAACGTCATGCCCGGCTCCATCACGCGGGTCAGGCGGGGCTCGTAGTAGTGCGGGATGTGCAGGTCCGTGTGGAACTGCTGCCCGATGCCGTGGCCGACGAACGCCCGCACCACGCCGAACCCCTCGCCCTCGGCGTGGGACTGGATGGCCCTGCCGATGTCGGAGAACGGGCGGCCGGGGCGCACGGCCTCGATGCCCTTCAGCAGCGACTCGTGCGTGACCCGCACCAGGCGACGCGAGAGCTCGTCGACGTCGCCGACGAGGAAGGTGCGGTTCGTGTCGCCGTGGACGCCCTCGCGGTAGATGGTGACGTCGACGTTCACGATGTCGCCGTCGCGCAGCTCGCGGTCGTCGGGGATGCCGTGGCAGATGACCTCGTTCACCGACGTGCACACGGACTTCGGGAACGCGTTGTCGGGACCGCCGTAGAGCAGCGGGCTGGGGTAGGCGCCGGCCTCGATCGTCGCTTCGTGGACGATGCGATCGATCTCGTCGGTGCGCACGCCGGGCGCCACGGCGGCGCCGGCGAGGGCGAGGACGCGAGCGGCGTCGTGACCGGTGCGGCGCATGCGCTCGATCACGTCGGCGCTCTTGACCGGCGGCTCGTCCCAGCGGTCGACGCGGCCCTCCACCACGTACGTCGGCAGCTCGATGTGCTCCGGGACCGGGCGCTGGGGCGACACCCGGCCGGGACGGACGGGCTCGAAGCTGTCCTTGTGGCAGCGCTTGAACTTGCGCCCGCTGCCGCAGAAGCACAGGTCGTTGGCCTTCATCGTCGCCGTCACCCCCACCAGGTTACTGGCGCTCCCGGCGGTAGCCCTCCCAGTGGTCGAGGGCGCTGCGCATGAGCACCTCGTACTCCTCGAAGGTGTGGCCGTGGCGGGCGGCGACGACCAGCTCGGCGTCCGACCCCACCGGCGTGCGCAGGGGGGCGAGCGGGTCCTCGACCAGGTCGGCGATCGTCCGGGCGACGAGGCCGGGGTCGGGCGGTGCACCGCCGCCGGCCAGCCCCTTCACGTTCGCCTCGAGCGCCTCGGCGAGCTGCCAGTAGCCCGCCGCCGAGGGGGTGAACGCGGCTGCGGTCGTGGTGTTCGCGCCGAGGGCGGTGGGGAACTGCCCCGGCTGCACCACGTGCACCCGGATGCCGGACAGCCCCAGCTCGAAGTGGAGCGCTTCGGAGATCGCCTCGACGGCGTGCTTCGACGCGGCGTAGATGCCGGCGAAGGGCCGTGAGATCACGCCGGCGATCGAGCTGACGTTCACGACGACGCCGGCGTCGGAGCCGCGCAGGTGCGGCACCGACGCCCGCACGACCCGGAGCAGGCCGAACACGTTGGTCTCGAACTGCTGGCGCACCTCGTCGTCGGACACCAGCTCGACCGGGCCGCGCACCTCGATGCCGGCGTTGTTCACGACCACGTCCAGCCCGCCGAGGAGGTCGACCGCGGCCTGCACGCCGGCGGTCACCGAGGTGGCGTCGTCGACATCCATGGGGACCACGTGCACGGTGACGTCGGCTGCCTCGCAGGCGGCGAGCAGGTCACCCACCCGGTCCGGGTTCCGGACGGTCGCCACGACGTCGTGGCCGCGCACCGCCAGCTCGACTGCGCTCAGCAGACCGAACCCGCTCGAGCATCCGGTGACCAGGGCCCTCGCCATGCCGGCGATTCTGACCCCGAACGCGGTTCTGGGGTACATGCGCGGGCGGATGTACCCCAGAACGGAGTGGGGTGATCAGGTGCGGGCGGCCTTGGCGGCGCCGGCTGCCTTCTTCAGGCGATCGGCCGCCTCCTCCGTCTGGAGGGCGGCCTCCTCGGCGGCGAGGGCCTCCTCCTTCTCCTCGAGCTCCTCGAGGCGGGCGGCGCGCTCCTTCTCCTGGGTGCGCTTGCGCGTGGCGGCGGCCGTCTTCTCCACGGCCTGCTTGCGGGCGTTGGCGGACTTGCGCACCTGCTGCTTGCGCTGCGCCGCCTCCTGCTTCGCCTCGCGCTTCTTGGCCTCGGCGCGCTCCTCGGCGGACTCGCGCACGCGCTCGGCCTGGGCCTCGCGCTCGCGGCGACGCTCCTCGGCCTCCTGCTCGCGCTGCTCGGCCTTCGCCTGCAGCTCGACCGACTCCTCGCGCTTGTCGGCGGCGATGCGTCGGCGGCGGGCCTCGGCCACCATCTCCTCGTCGGAGAGCAGCCGACCGGCGACGTCGCGGACGGCGGCGTCGACGCGGTCGACGCCCAGCTTCACCGGCGACGGGGTGCCGTCGCGGGTCGTCGCCTTGCCGAGCGCGGTCCACGGGGCGAGCACCGCTCGCAGGGACAGGTCGACCCAGCGTCGGCTGGCGGTGCGGGCGATCGTGGTCGGGTTCATCGGGTCTCCTCCGGGTCCAGGGCGTCGGCGACCTGCTCGGCCTGCCGGGCCTCTCGCTCGAGGCGCTCGGCCTCGGTCTCGGCGGCCGCCTCCTCGCGACGGCCCTGCTGCTCCAGGCGGGCGGCGGCGGTCTCGCCGGCGACCCGCTGCCGCTCCGCTTCGGCGCGCTCGCGGGCGGCCTCGCGCTCGGCGGCCTGCTCGGCGTGGGCGGCCTGGCGGTCGATCTCGGCCTCGGCCTTCTCCTGCTCGATCTCGGTGCGCAGGCGCTCGCGCTCGGCCTGCGCCTCGTCGCGCTCCTCTCGCAGCTCGGCCTCGCGGCGCTCGCGCTCGGCCTCCGCCTCGAGCTCGGCGGCCCGGCGCTCGGCCTCGGCGGCGCCCTCCTGGAGGGCGCCTTCGGCGGCGAGGTCGCGGTCGCCGGTCACGGTGGCGACGGCCTGCTTCGCCTTCCCGATCAGCTTGCCGGCGACACCGCCGGCCACGTGTTCTTCGGCCATCTCTCGGTCCTCCTCGGGGCGGATGGGGGGCACCGCCGAGAAGGGTCACTACCCACCGGTAGCCGATCGGTGACCCCCGTTGACGGACGTCACACCCCCGGTCTCGACCCCCACCCGAAGGCGTCGACGGGCCCGTGGCCGGCCCCGAGCCGCCACGCCCGCGCCCCTTCGAGCGCCCGGTGCACGAACGCCTTCGCAGCGTCGACGGCGGCGTCGACGTCGTCACCCCGGGCGAGCCGGGCGGCCACCGCGGCCGAGAACGTGCAGCCCGACCCGTGGTCGTTCCTGGTGTCGATGCGGGGCAGCTCGAGGCGCCGCACACCCCGAGCCGTCGCCAGCACGTCGACGGAGGTCGTCCCCTCGTCCTCCGCGTCACCGCCCTTCACCACGACCGCACCGGACCCGAGCCCGAGCAGGTCGACCGCCGCCGCCTCCATGTCGGCGACCGTGCGCAGGTCGCGGCCGAGCAGGAGCCCCGCCTCGACGCGGTTCGGCGTCGCCACCCGGGCCGCGGGGAGGAGCACCTCGAGGTAGGCGCGGCGGACCGGGTCTCCGAACATCGGCGTGCCGTCGGCGCGGGCCAGCACGGGATCGACCACCAGCGCCCGGAGCCGACCGGCGCGGGCGGCGTCGGCCACGACGGTGACGTTGTCGGCCGACGCGAGGAAGCCCGTCTTGACCGCACGGACATCGAGGTCGCCGAGCACCGCGTCGAGCTGGGCGGCGACGAAGTCGGACGGCACGACCTGGACGCCGTGGACGGCCACCGTCGACTGCGCGGTGAGGGCGGCGACCACGGAGGCACCGTGCAGGCCGAGCGCGGCGAAGGTCCGGAGGTCGGCGTGGATCCCGGCGCCGCCGGCGCTGTCGAGGCCCGCGATGGTGAGGGCGACGGTGGGCGTCGGCACCGGCCCTGCCTACCGCGTCAGGCGGCCGTGGCGACGACGGAGGGAACCCTGCACCGCGGGCACGGCATGCGCCCGCCGTGACGGCGCCGGGCGCGCGTTCCTACGACCGGCCGAAGTCGTCCTCGAGGCGGACGATGTCGTCCTCCCCGAAGTAGTCGCCGCGCTGGACCTCGATGAACACGACGTCCTCGGCGCCCTCGTTGGCGCAGCGGTGGGCCATGCCCTGGGCGATGTCGACCGCCTGGCCCGGGCCCACCTGGTGGTCGGTGCCGTCGAGGGTGACCGTGGCGGTGCCGCTCACGACGTACCAGTGCTCGGCCCGGCGGGCGTGGGTCTGGTAGCTCAGCCGCTTGCCGGGGTGCACGACGATGCGCTTGACCTTGTGGTCGTCCTCATCGGACAGGACGGTGTAGTTCCCCCACGGACGCTCGTCGTACTCCAGCGCGGTCATGGGCGACAGTCTTGTCCACGACGTGACCAGCACCAGCAATCCCGGCAGCACGCCCGCGAGGGTGTCAGTCGAAGACGACGGTGCGGTTGCCGTAGGCCAGGACCCGGTGCTCGAGGTGGAGCCGCACGGCGCGTGCGAGCACCGTCTTCTCCAGGTCGGCGCCGAGGCGGACGAGGTCGGCGACCTCGTGGCGGTGGCTCACCGGCGTGACGCCCTGGTGGATGATGGGACCCTGGTCGAGCTCGCTGGTGGCGTAGTGGGCGGTGGCCCCGATGAGCTTCACCCCCCGCTCGTACGCCTGGTGGTACGGCTTGGCGCCCACGAACGCCGGCAGGAACGAGTGGTGGATGTTGATGATCCGGTTCGGGAAGTCGGCGATGAAGTCCTCGGGGAGGATCCGCATGTAGCGGGCGAGGACCACCAGGTCGACGCCCGAGTCCCGCACGAGCGCGTGCATCTCGGCCGACTGGTGCTCGGGCCGGTCGGGATCCACCGGCAGGAGGTGGAAGTCGATCCCGTGGCGGTGCACGAGGCCCTCGTGATCGTCGTGGTTCGAGGCGACGAAGGCGACCTCGGCCTCGAGCTCGCCGAGGTCGACCCGAGAGAGCAGGTCGGCGAGGCAGTGCCCCTGGCGCGAGACGAGCACGGCGATGCGGGGCGGCGGACCGGGCCGGTGCAGCTCCCACGTCATGTCGTAGGCCGCGGCCACCGGGCGCATGGCCCCCTCGATGTCGGCGCCCGAGGGGAAGACGGCCTCGACCCGCTGCAGGAACAGGTCGTGGACGCGATCGGTGTGCTGGTCGGCGTGGATGATGTTGCCGCCGAGCGCCGCGACGGTCTGACCCACCGCGGCGACGATGCCGGGACGGTCCGGGCAGCGCAGCAGGAGCACGGTCTGGGTCACGGGGCGTGATCGTAGAGAGGGGCCGCCACGTTCCCGGCATGCGTCGAGCACGGTGGACGGGGGACGGTCTCGAGGTCGTCGACGTGGACCTGGGCCCGGTGTCCGACGGGTGGGCGCGGCTGCGGGTCGCGGCCTGCGGGATCTGCGGCTCCGACCTCCACTGGTGGCACGGGTCGATGCCCCGGCCCCTCGGCACGGCGCCCGGCCACGATCGTTCTGCGACGGCTCGACCCGTCACGGCGCGGAGTACGCGGCAGCCGCCCAGCTGACGGGTCGGTTCGAGGACGAGCTGTCGGCCCTCACCACCCACCAGTTCGACCTCGAGCACGTCACCGACGCCTTCGAGGCCGCGGCCGACGAGTCGAGCGGGGCGACCGAGGTCACCGTCCTGCCCTGACCGCGACGCCCGTCAGGCGAGCTCGCCGTCGCGCAGCTTCTGGCGGACGACGTACTTCTGGATCTTCCCCGACGGCGTGCGGGGGAAGTCCGGGACCGCGTAGATCGCCTCCGGCCACTTCTGCTTGGCCAGCCCCACCGCGCCGAGGTGCTCGCGCACCTGCTCGAGCGTCGGGGCCTCGTGGTCCTGGACCATGCGGACCACCGCGGCAGCGCGCTCGCCGAGGCGCTCGTCGGGTTGGGCGACCACGGCGACCTCGGCCACGCCCTCGAGCCCCATGAGCTCCTCCTCGACCTCCTGGGCGCTGATGTTCTCGCCGCCCCGGATGATGATGTCGGAGACGCGGTCGGTGATGGTCAGGTAGCCCTCGTCGTCGAGGACGCCGACGTCGCCCGTGCGGTACCAGCCGTCGTCGTCGAACACGGTGGCCGTGAGCTCGGGGTCGATGTAGCCCATGAACAGGTCGGGGCCCCGGCTGGAGATCTCGCCGTCGTCGTCGAGGCGGATCTCCACTCCGGGCATGGCGTGGCCGTCGGTGGCGTGCCGCTTCGCCTCCGGCTCGTCGAGGTGCGACCCGGTGATCGAGGGGTGCTCGGTGCTGCCGTAGGACCGGTACGCGCGGATGCCCAGGCCGCCGAGGCGGTCCATGACGGCGGCGGGCACGGTCGAGCCGCCGAGGCCGGCGAAGGGCATGAGCTCCAGGTGCGCCTCGGTGAAGTCCGGGTGGTCGAGGATGCTGGTGATGAAGTAGGTGGCGCCGCCGGCCATCGCCAGCCGGCGCTCCTGCATGATCGCCAGCACCTTGCCCGGGTCCCACACGTCGATCAGGTGGACCGGGTTCGCTCGCAGCATCGGGATGAGGAAGGCGTTCAGCATCCCGATGAAGTGCCCGACCGGCGCCCCGATGATCTGGGGCGGGCCGTCCTTCGGGAACATCTCGTTGAGCTGGCGGCTCTCGAACCCGATGGTCCGGTGCGAGTGGATGACGCCCTTGGGGTCGCGCGTGGTCCCCGAGGTGAAGGCGATGATCGCCGGGATGTCGGGGTCGACGTCGAGCGGGCCGTCGAGCGGCGGGGCGCCGAGCGCGTCCTGGAAGGGGATCGCCCTTCCGGGCAGCTGGTCGGCCGGGGTGTCGCCGACGACGAGCCAGGTGGTCTCCGGGCGGTCGGCGACGAGCGGCTCGTAGGTGGCGAGGAAGTCGGACCAGCCGAAGCGGTCGGGGGTGACCACCACGGACGGCTCGGTCTTGTCGAGGATGTACGACACCTCCTTGGCGCCGTAGAAGTGCACGATCGGCACCACGACGGCCCCGAGGTAGGCGCTGGCCCAGAACGTGGCGCCGGCCTCCATCCAGTTCGGCAGCTGGAAGACCACGACGTCGCCGGGGCCGACGCCCCGCTCGTGGAGGTGGCCGGCGAGGGCCCGGGCCGTGCGGTCGACCTCGGCGAAGGTGCCCGCCCACGGCCGGACGTCGGAGTGGACCTCGAAGGCTGCGTCCCCGAGCTGGGCCAACCCCTCGTCGACCATCTGCCCGAGCGTCTGATCGGTCCACCAGCCCTCGTCGAGGTACTGCTGGCGCAGCTCCTCGGGCACCCTGCGGAGGGGCCAGCGATCGGTCGTGCTCATCGCGCCGGACCGTAGCCTGAGCGAGCGCCCAGCGCGCACCGCCGCCTGACCGGCCTCGGCGACGATTCGTCGACGAACCCGGAGGCCCCCAGGGGCCCGGGATGGCTGGAGTCGCGAGCATCAGCGAACAGCTCCGACCTCGCCGAAGGCGAGGCGTGGAGGTGAGGGGATTCGAACCCCTGGCCTCCTCGATGCGACCGAGGCGCTCTAGCCAACTGAGCTACACCCCCGAAGGGAGGGCACACCCTAGCGGGCGACTGCGGGCTCGCCGAACCGGGCCTCAGGGGGGTCCGGCGGCCTCGATGGCCCGCTGGAGGCGGGTCTGCAGCACGGTGGTGGTGACATCGCCGCGGGTGCGCTCGGTGACGGCACGGAGGGCGTCGACGGTGCGGCGCAGGCCGCCGGTGAGGGCGTCCGGGAGGTCGACGGCGGCCAGCACGTCGTAGGCGTCGTCCATGGCACCGAGGAGGGCCTCACCACCGTCGAGGTCGCCGGCGCGCAGGCGGTCGAGGACGGTGCGACGCAGCTCGCTCGCGGCCTCGGCGAGCCCGCGCATCCACGAGTGGGGCATGACCCCGAGCTCGGCGGGGTCGGCGAGGGGCGTACCGAGCACCATCGCCGCGCACAGGCGGGCCTCGGCGTACTCCTTCTCGGCGTCGTGCAGGAAGCCGGCGTGGGCGACGCCGGGATGGCCGACCAGCGCGTCCTGCGCGGTGCGCAGCTGGGCCTCGGAGCGGGCGACCTGCTCGGCGTGGGCGTCGAGGTCGTCCCGGTGCACGGCGCGGATGGCGAGCCCGGCGTGGCGGATGGCCGCGCGACAGGCGGGCAGCGCCACCTCGCGTGCCCGGTGGGCGGCGCCGAGGTCGGCGCGGATCGAGCCCACGATCTCGTCGAGCGCCGCCCGGCGGTCCGGGGCGCTCGCCTGCGGGTGGGCGCTCAGTTCGCCTGGCGGCGCAGGAGGGCCTGCTGCGTGGCGGACAGGCGGTGCGGCGCCGGCATCGGGCGGACGTTGGCCCGGCTGGCGGGACGCTGCTGCTGGACCTGCATCAGCAGGGCGACGTAGCCGAGGAGGGCGGCGTCGACGCTGAGGTGCAGGAGCCACACGGCGCCGCCGGCGACCAGGGCGAGGAGGAACGTGAGCCCGGCGGCGGCGGCCAGGGTGGTGAGCACGTCGCGGCGGCGGCGCTGGACGTCGCGCCGGCTCATGCCGCGGGAGAGGGCCGGGGTGCTGCGCACGGGGGCGTAGGGGTCGCCCGTGCGCTGCAGCACGGCGAGCTGGTTGCGGAAGTCGCCGATGCTCGCGTGCGGGTGGAAGGCACGGCGCTTCTGCAGGTAGGGCGGCAGGAGGACGGCGGCCCAGATCGCTGCCAGCACCAGTAGCACCATGATGGTCACGCTCCTCGCCTCGCTTTCGGTGTTCGGCACCGTACGAGCGCCCGGATCCGGGGTGGTGGATCCGAACGACTGCGGTGGGTGGGGGTCCTTGTTCGAGCAGGCACAAGCGCCTGAGAGCGTTACGGTTCTACTACGAAACGCAACGAGAGGGCAAGCATCCAGAACACCTGACGTCACCGGCCGGCCACCCGGCGGCGGCGGAGGCCGCGATCAGAGGAGGCCGTCGTCGCCCGGCGCGGGCGGGCGCCGGTACGTGCCGGAGCGGCCGCCGGTCTTCTCCCACAGCGTGATGTCGCCGAGCACCATCGCCCGGTCGGCGCTCTTGCACATGTCGTAGATGGTGAGGCAGGCGACCGAGCAGGCGGTCATGGCCTCCATCTCGACGCCCGTGCGGTCGATGGTGTCGACCTGGGCCTCGACCTCGATGAAGTCGTCCTCGATGCGGAAGTTCACCAGCACCGAGCCGACGAGCAGCGGGTGGCACAGCGGGATGAGGTCAGGGGTGCGCTTCGCCGCCTGGATGCCGGCGACGCGCGCCACGGCGAGGACGTCGCCCTTGGTGATCGC
>DASUEE010000278.1:0-14991 GCA_036275235.1 Acidimicrobiales bacterium
CGCCGTCGGCAGCGTGGTCGAGGTCGTCGTCGTGGGCGAGGTGGTCGTGGTGGGCGCGGACGTCGTGGTGGTCCGGTCGGCCACCGTCGACCCCGACGACGCTCCCTCGTCGTCGCCGCACGCTCCGAGTGCGAGCACGGCGACCAGTACCAGACCGACGACCCGGGCCACGAACGGAGTGTCGCGCACGGGCCGACCGGAGGCGACCGTGGATGCGTGACCCGGCTGCGACGTCAGCGGTCGATGCGGTACCGGTAGACGTTGGTGTCCCGCGGTTCGAAGCCCTCGCGCTGGTACAGCCGGTTGGCGGCCTCGCGGCTGGGGCGGGACGTGAGGTCGACCGTGGTGCAGCCGAGCTCCTCGGCCCGATCGACCATGGCCCGGGTGAGCGCGCCGCCGACGCCCTTGCCGCGAGCGGCGTCGTCGACCACGACGTCCTCGATCCACGCCCGCCGGCCGGTGGGGATGGCGAAGGTGACGAGGGTGGCCGTGCCCAGCACGGTGCCGTCGTCGTCGGTGACGAGGAACAGGTCGGTGGATGGGGAGCGGACGATGTCGACCAGCTCGTCGAGACCGGGGGGCGGGCTCGACGACGACAGCTGCGGGATCAACCGCTGCATGGCCTCGACCAGGCCGTCGGTGACCTCGCCGACGATCTCGATGAACATCCGTCGGACCGTAGCGACCTCAGCCGGGTACGGGTGAGGTCTCGGCTGCTGCCGCGAGCGGGAGGTCGAACGAGAACGTCGCCCCGCCGGCCGGGCCTTCCTCCACGCGGATGTGCCCGCCGTGCGCCTCGATGATCTGACGGGTGATGTACAGGCCGAGGCCGGTGCCGGTCACGCCGGCCTCGCGCCCGCGCACGAACTTGTCGAACACGCGGTCGCGCAGCTCCGGCGCCAGGCCCGGTCCCTCGTCGGTCACCGACACGTGCGCCCGACCCCCGTCGCTCCACATCGAGACCGTGACGCGGCCGTCGGGCGGCGACACCTTGGCGGCGTTGTCGATGAGGTTGGTGAGCACCTGCTGGATGCGGTCGACGTCGACCGTCACCGGCGTGGCGTCGGATCGCACGTCGGCCTCGACCTGGAGGCGGGGGTAGAGGGCCGTCGCCGCCTCGACCGCGACCACCACCTCTTCGCGCAGGTCGGCCTCGTCCATGGCGTAGCTCATCCGGCCCGTGTCGACGGCCTGTGAGTCGAGGACGTCGCGGGCGAGCCCCTGGAGCCGGCGGGCGTTGCTGGCCGACCGGCGCACGGCGTTCAGTCGCTCGGTGTCGGTCATCGACTCCCAGTGGTCCATGGTCGTCTGGAGGAACCCGAGGACGCCCGCGACGGGCGTGCGCAGCTCGTGGGACACGATGCTGATGAACTCCTCCTGCGTCTCGTTGAGCCGGCGCAGCCGCGCCTCCTCCTCGCGAGCCGCCTGCAGACGGCGCGTCAGGGCGATGAAGCTGATGACGCCGGCGACGAGGAACACGACCACCACGATCAGGCCGACCCGTTGCAGGGGGCCGGCCAGCCCCTCGTCGAACTCGTCGGCGTCCTGGTCGAACGCGATGCGCCACTGGCCGCCGAGGATGTCGGCGAACACCTGGACCCGCCCGTCCCGCCGGTGCAGCGCGGGGTCGAGCGTGAGGAAGGACTGGTCCGGGACGGGGCGGCCGACCAGGGACGGATCGGTGCTGGCGATCACGGTGCCGGCGGCGTCGTACACGTGCAGTTGACCCGTGTCGCCCCGACCGAGCTGGTTGATCTCCCGGTTGAACGGGGAGTCGATCGTCACCTCTTGCTCGAACACGAAGGTGCCGAGGACGCTCCTGTCGGCGTCGCGCACGGCGTGGACGGTGGCGTAGTTCGGCTGCTCGGTGGTGAGCCCCCCGGGAACGACCGGCAGCAGGCCACCTCCCAGCTCCGGGTTGGCATCCAGCGCAGCGAGCAGCTCGGTGAAGCCCGGCCGATCCAGCGGCTGGCCGAACTCGCGTCGGCTGAGCCGGACCCCCTGGGTCACGGTGCCTGACCCGTCGGTGAGGTAGAAGCCGGTCCGGATCTCCGTCCCGGCGTCCTCGATGAGCTCGGCGATGCTCGAGAACTCCCTCTCGTCGTTCTCGCTGCCGACCTCGAAGTCGAGGTCCAGGTCCGAGACGAAGGTGCCGAGCGACTCCAGGGAACCGCCGAGCCGCGCCTCTTGGCCGCGCGCGTTCGCCTGCACCTCGGCCACCGCCGACTCCTCGAGGGCCCGCCGCCCGCTGTCCACCGCGTCGGTCACCAGCACGAGGACGAGCACGCCCGTCGCCGCCAGCCCCAGGAACGCCGCTGCGGGCAGCAGGCGCTCACGTCGGCGCAACATCGCGCACCTCCTGTCGGGCCCGGTCGAGGACCGGGAGCTCCACCACGAAGCGGGCGCCGCCCGCAGGGCTGTCCTCCACCCGCACGGCACCGCCCATCTGGGCGACGAAGTCCTGCACCACCGACAGGCCGATGCCCACGCCCCGGGTCCGCACGACGGCGTCGTCGGTGCCTCGGAAGAAGCGCACGAAGATCTTGTCGCGCTCGTGCTCGGGCACGCCGGGCCCCGCGTCGTCGACCACCAGCAGCGCCGATCCCCCTGCCTCCCGCACGGTCACCGTCACGGTCTCGCCCGGCGGCGAGAACTTGATGGCGTTGGAGACCAGGTTCGTCACCACCCGCTCGAGCGCGCTCGGGTCGCCGAGCACCGCCACGTCGTCGTCGATGCGCGGCTCGACCCGGTGCTCGCTCCAGACGGAGGAGAGGCGCTCGAGGAGGCCGACGACCGTGGCCGACAGGTCGACCGGCTCCTGCACCAGGCGGAGGTCGCCCCGCTCGAGGCGGGCGAAGTCGAGCAGGTCCTGGACCAGGGTGTTCAGGGCGTTGGCGTTGGTGGCGATCCGTTCGGCGAACGTCTGCCGCTCGCCGTCGCCGAGGTCCTCCCAACGTTGCGCCAGCAGGGTGGCGAGGCCCGAGATCGCCGTGGCCGGCGTGCGGAGCTCGTGCGACGCGACGCCGAGGAACGTGGTCTTCAGCTCGTCGAGGGACTCGAGGCGGCGCACGGCCTCCTGCTGCTGCTCGATGCTCCGGGAGGCCACGATCGTGGACGTCACCATCTCGCCCGCCAGCCGCAGCACGCCGAGCGCGGTGGCTTCGAGCGGGACGCCGGCCACCACCCGTAGGACGGCGATCGAGCGGTCGGCGCGGTGGAGGTCGAGTGCGAACGTCTCCCCCCGTCCGACCACGCCCTCCCGCAGGACCGCGGGTGACACGTCGAGGTCGGGCGGGGTCCCGTGCACGAAGAGCTGACGTTGCTCACCCGCGGGCGTGGCCGCCGAGAGCGACAGGCCGGCGAGACCGAGCTCGTCGCTGAGCCGCACCGCGAGCGCAGGGAGGATCTCGTCGAGGTCGGCGCTCTGCTGGACGATCCCGGCCAGCGACGCCACCACCGCGGCGCGGGCCTCCGCCCGCCTCGCGTCGTCCTCGTGCTGCTCGATGTCGCCGCGGCGCCGACGGTCGGCCGCTCCGAGCAGGACCACGCCCAGCAGCGCCAGCGCCGCCACCGCGAGGACGTCGACCCGGGCCCAGGACGGGAGGTCGACCGGGCGCGTGAGCACCCAGCGGCGGTCGAGCGCGACGACGTCGGCGGACGCGGTCGAGCCCTCGAAGGCATCCGGCCCGGCCAGCACGGTGCCGCCGTCGGTGACCTGCCAGCCCTGCCCGGTCTCTCCGAGCAGCGCCCGCGCGTCCACGAGGGCCACGAGGTGACCCGCGAGCTCCTCGCGGGCCGTCTCGAGGCTCGGCTCCGACGGACGGTGGACGATCCCTCCCACCCGTCGGTACAGCGGGGCGGCGAGCAGGCTGCGGCCGGCCGTCGGTGGGCTCAGCACCGTCTCGATCTGATCACGCGCCCGCGCCAGCGCGCCGGCCGTGGAGTCCTCGGTCAGGACGGCCTCCAGCTCGGGGAGCGACCGCGGCCCTACCAGCTCGCCGCCGGCCCGCCGGACGACGCACGCGAGGGGCACGGGGGCCTCGGGGCCGAGGTCGAGGACGACGGGCGCCAGGAAGCCGGAACGGACGCATGCCGACGGGTCTCCGTGGGAGACGAGCGCGTCCACGGCGCCGAGCGCAGCCTGCAGCCGGGCACCCTCCCGCTCGACCTGGGCCTGCGCCTCCTCCTTCGCCGCCGAGCGCGCAGACCCGACGATCCCTGTCGCCGCGACCAGCGCGCTGCCTGCGATCGCGACCATGCCGAGCACGACGAGCACCGGGACGGTTGCGGAGCGCGACCCGCCGGCGCGCGTGGATCGGTCCCCGCCCGATCCAGCCCTCCTCGTCGACCCCGTGGCCATGGAATCCCCGTCGTGACCAGCCCCTGGCGCCAGCCTGCCACCTAGGGTGTGCACCCGCGGGCTCGGAGCGATGCCTGACTGGATGTACTTCGAATGATGACGTTGCAGGACACCGTTCGGGTGATGATCGCCGACGACAACTTCGACATGCGCCTGCTCGTCCGCGCCACGCTGGGCAGCGACGCCCGCGTCGACGTCGTCGCCGAGGCCGAGGACGGCACCACCGCGCTGGAGGCGTTCCGCGAGTCCCGGCCCGACGTGTGCGTGCTCGACTACCGGATGCCGGGGCTGACCGGCCTCGAGGCCGGCGCCCTCATCGTGGCCGAGCGCCCCGAGACCAAGGTCCTGCTGTTCTCGGCCTACCTGACGCCGGAGATCACCGACGCTGCCGACGAGCTCGGCATGGTCTGCCTCCGCAAGGATCTCTTCATGGAGCTGCCGAACGCGGTCATCGGGCTCGCCCGCGACGCCTGATCCCGCTCAGCCGCCGGCGACGGCTCGGCGCAAAGAGCGCAGGTTCCCCTTCGGCACCAGCCGGGCGCCGGCCGAGGTGGTGCGTGCCTCGAGCTCGGCCGAGCGGTGGTTCGTGTACAGCACCACCTCGACGTCGGGGTGCTCGCGGCGCACGATCTCGGCCACCTCCAGGCCCCACGGCCCCGGCGGCATGCGGTGGTCGACCACCAGCACGTCCGGGGCGAGGGTCACGACGAGCTCGAGCGCCGTGTCGCCGTCGAGCGCGGTGCCCACGATCTCGTGCCCCTCGAGGCCGAGGTCGAGCACCACGAGCTCGAGCGCGTCCGGATCGTTGTCGACCACCACGACGCGCTTGGGCACGGCGCCGGAGGCTACCGGTGTCCGGCGTGCGGGACCCCGGGACGTCCGCGTCGACGCCGGTAGCCTCGGATCCGTGGAGCACCTCCGCTGGCACCTCCGGCCACAGCTCGACCGACCCGTCGTCGTGGCGGCGTTCGAGGGGTGGAACGACGCCGGCGACGCCGCCTCCTCTGCGGTGCGATGGTTCGTCGACCGCTGGGATGCCTCGCCCTTCGCCGACATCGATCCCGAGGTCTTCTTCGACTTCACGTCCACCCGCCCGGAGGTCCGCATCGAGGAGGACACCCGGGTCATCGACTGGCCGTCGAACGAGTTCAGCTCGGCCACCCTGCCCGGCAGCGGCCGGGACCTGGTCCTGCTGCAGGGGGTCGAGCCGCAGCTGCGGTGGCGGACCTTCGCCGACCTCGTCATCGAGGTGGCCCGCACGTCGGACGCCTCGATGGTCGTGACCCTCGGCGCCCTGCTCGCCGAGGTGCCCCACTCGCGGCCGGTGAACGTCTCCGGCACCGCGTACGACGACGGCGTGGTGACCCGGCTCGGCCTGGCGCCGTCGCAGTACCAGGGCCCCACGGGCATCGTCGGCGTGCTCCACGACCGCTGCCGGACCGCCGGGCTCGAGTCCGCGTCGCTGTGGGCCACCGTCCCCACCTACGTGCCCGGGGCACCCTCGCCCAAGGCCACCCTCGCGCTCGTCGAGAAGACCGCCGAGCTGCTGGGCGAGGGCGTGCTGACCACCGACCTCGAGATCGCCGCCTCGTCCTACGAGCGCCAGATCAACGCGCTCGTCGACGACGACGAGGAGACCCAGGCCTACGTCGCCGCCCTCGAGCAGCGCCACGACGAGGAAGCCGACCGCACCCCGACGGGCGACCTCGTCGAGGAGGTCGAGCGCTTCCTGCGCGAGCACGGTGACTGACCTCCGGCGGGCCACCGAGGCCGACCTGGACGCCATCACGAGGATCTACGACCAGTACATCGTCGGGTCTGCTGTCAGCTTCGACCTCGAGCCGTGGAGCCGCGCGCGGCGCCTCGCGTGGTGGGCCGAGCACCAGGGGGATCCCCGGCTGGTGGTGCTCGTCGCGGAGGAAGCCGGCGAGGTCGTGGGCACCGCGTACTCGTCGCGGTACCGGCCCAAGGCGGGCTACGACCGCTCGCCCGAGACGTCGATCGTCCTCGACGGCGGCCACGTCGGCCGCGGCCTCGGGACCGTGCTGTACCAGGCGCTGCTCGACGAGCTCGCCGACGCGGGGGCGCATCGCGCCTACGCCGTGGTGACGATCCCGAACGACGCATCGGTGGGACTGCACCACAAGGTGGGCTTCCGCGACGTGGGGGTGGAGGACGAGTGCGGCTGGAAGCTCGGTCGCTACTGGTCGACGCTCACGCTGGAGAAGCGGTTCTGACGGCGGCTCAGCGATCGAGGGCCGCCGCGACGTCCCTGGGTCCGGTCACCAGCTGCTCCGGGTTCGACCGGGCGTGGAGGATGGCGGGGACGAGCCAGCGACCCGCTTCGATCGCCGTCCAGTTGCTGAAGTGCACGCCGTCGGGACGCAGGTCGCGGTCGTCCAGGCGACCGGCCTCGATCCACGCCCCGAGGTCCACGACCTGCACCCGCCCCGACGCCCGCGCGGCGCCGGCTCGCACGAGCTCGTTGAAGCGGTCGACCCGCACGTCGGTGTCCGGCGGCGGGTCCGTCGAGGGAGCAGGTGGGGCGAGGGTCAGCCACACCACCGATCGGAAGTCCCGGAGCAGCAGCTCGTTGGCGCCGTCGATGCGTTCGAGGAGGTACTTGTCGAAGGTCGGCTCGCCGATCTCGAACCTGCCCTCGTGCCCGGGGATGGGTCGCTCCACGATGTCCCAGGTCCCGAACTGCACCAGCGCGACCTCGGCGTCGGTCGCCCGGATCGCCGGCGGCCATGTCACGGGCCAGTCGCACGGGTCCTCGCCCCGCCCGTCGCCGCCGGGCTGGTACGCGGGGTCCTTGGTGAGCGTGCACCCGAAGGGCGTGGTGCCGCCGACGATGCGGACCTCCCCGGTCCTCCTGCCCCAGGCGTCGATGCCGAACGCCGACATGAGCGCGGTCGAGTCACCGAAGGCCGCCACGACGAGCGGGTCCTCTGCCGGCGTCACCTCCTCCTCGGGGGCGTCCGCCGGCGGCACGACCTCGAGCTGCTCGGTCGCGGCGGCGAAGTCGATCGTCCGGCGCTCGTCGGCTGGCATGGCCAGCGCGAGGACCAGGACGGCACCGAGCGCCCCGACCGCGACGAGCGGCGCCGGCACCCGGACCGTCCAGCCGGAGCGCGTGAGGAACGGCCGCTCGATCCACCGGTAGCTGGCGACGGCCAGGGCCACCGTCACGGCGAGGCGGCACGCGAGCAGCGGGACCGCCGCCAGCCCCGTGCGTGCTGGCGACAGCACCAGGAACACCGGCCAGTGGTACACGTACAGGCCGTAGGAGAGCCGACCGACCACCGGCAGCGGCCACCGCGACAGCGCATCGGAGACCGGCCCGACGCGGACCGCCGCGTTGATGACCAGCGCCACCGCCACCGTGTGCCCGAGGAGGACCCACGGGTGGAGACCGTCCATCGTTGGGTCGGCGAGGAGCCACGAGCCGACGACGCCGGCGAGCGCGAGGCTGCCGACGAGCGTCACCCCCCGGCTGGCCACCGGCGCCCGCTGGCGGGCCGACGTGCGCTGCAGCGCCACGGCGAGGACCGCGCCGCCCAGCAGCTCCAGGGCACGGGCGTCGGTGCCGTAGTACAGGCGGTCGGCGCGCCCGGGACCGTCGACCACCAGCGAGACCGCCATCGAGGCGCCGCACAGCGCCAGCAGCACGCCCACCAGCGCCGCCCGCGAGCGGCGGACCAGCCCGCACGCCACCACCAGGAGCGGGAACACCACGTAGAACTGCTCCTCGATCGCGAGCGTCCAGTAGTGCTGCACCGGTGACGGGTCGCTGAACAGCTCGGCGTAGGACCGCTCGCTCGAGATGAAGTGCCAGTTCGCCACGTAGGCCAGCGAGGCGAAGATGTCGCGGCGGATCGCCGGGACCTGGCCCGGATCGGCCCAGATCGCGACGTAGGCGAGGGCGAGGAGGAGACCGAGGAGCCCGGCCGGGAGCAACCGACGGGCGCGACGCGACCAGAACGCCCGCAGGTCGACGCGCCCGCCGTCTTCGCGCTCGCGAAGCAGGAGGGTGGCGATGAGGAAGCCGGAGAGCGTGAAGAACGCCGGCACGCTGAGGAACGTGCCCTTCGCCCACCCGAACCCCGAGTGGTACGCCAGCATCGCCAGCATGGCGCCGCCGCGGATGCCGTCGAGCCCGGGGCGGTGCTGGTAGAGGCGGGCACGGCCGGGAGCCGGCACCTCGGGGCGGAGGACGGGGGTCGCCGTCATGGGCCGCCCGACGCTACTGCCGGACCTGCGCGGTCACGAGCTCCGGGGCGGGGTCGGCCTCGGCCAGAGCTCGTCGTCGCCGGGTGCGTGGCCCTCGACGTCGATGTCGGGGAGCAGCCGGGAAGGTCTCCTGCTCAGCGCCGCCAGGTCTCGGGCCGGACGGCGTCGAAGTGGACGGGGACCTCCTCGCCGCGCAGGGCGCGGAAGGCGATGTCGCCCCACTGCTCGTAGCCGGCGACGGGCGACGGCAGCGCGTCCTGGGCGAAGAAGCCGACGTCGCTGGTCTCGAGCGGGTGGGCGGCGAGGTCGCCACTGGTGGCCCGGCACAGGAACACGATCGAGTACAGCGGCACCGTGGTGAACCCGAGGCGGAGGCCGTCGAGGACCATGAGCAGCCGCTCCACCTCGCAGTCGATGCCGGTCTCCTCCTTCACCTCCTTCACCGCGACCTCGGCGGGCGAGTAGCCGATGTCGGCCCAGCCGGTCGGGTACAGCCAGACCCCCGAGTCCGCCCGCTGCACGAGCAGGATCTCTCCGGCGTCGTTCCCGCACACGGCGCCGATGGCGACCTTCGGCGTCTGGTAGCCGGGCACCCCGTCACGCACACCCTTGAGCCACTCGTCGACGTAGTGCTCGGCGTCGTACTCGGTGCCGGCCGCCACCCGGATGTCGGAGGCGATCGCCAGCACCTCCTCGAAGCGCTCCCGCTCGTAGAGGTTGTCGGTGAAGCCGAGGCCGGTCTTGGCGATGCCGGCGAGCGCCTCCGACCACCGGAGCAGGTCCTGGCGGGTGGGGCCACGCGGCTCGTCGGGCTGCATCGGGCCCGAAGGTACCGCTACGACGGAGGCTGCACGGCGTGGAGGATCGCCCGTCGCAGCTCGGGCCACACGTCTTCGGGCACCTTCCCACCGCCGGCGACCTCGACGTAGAAGGAGTCGACCACCTCGTCGAGCAACGTCTGGACGCGGGCCCGCACGATGTCGAGGTGGAAGTCGGCGATCGCCGACGTGATCCGGTGCAGGACGCCGACGGAGTCCGGGGCGTGGACGTCGATGACGGTGGCCCGGCTCGACAGGTCGAGATGGAACTCCACCTTCGGCTCGGCGCGCACGTGCGACGGCGGACCCGTCCGCCGGTACGTGGCGGCCCGGTCGGCGAGCCGCGCCCTCAGCGCGAGGCGGCCGTCGAGGGCGCGCTCGAGGTCGGCGAGCACCTTCTCCCAGGCGAACGCCGGTCCGAAGCTGGACTGGACCGTGAGCACCTCGAGCGCCCGGCCGTCGATCGTGGCGATGTCGGCCTGGACCACGTCGAGGCCGTGGAGGGCGAGCACGCCCGTGACCCGGGAGAAGAGCCCGGGGCGATCGAGGTCGACCACGGTGAGCACGTCGCTCTCGCCGCGCAGGATGCGCTCGCCGCGCGCCAGCAGCCGGCGCTGGTCGTCCGTGGGGAAGTCATCGGTGACGTCGTCGACCTCGCCCCCGCCGAGCACGTGCGCGACGCGACGCACGAGCTGGTCGACCAGCTCCTCCTTCCACGTGCCCCACGCGGCCGGGCCCGTGGCCTGGGAGTCGGCGACGGTGAGGGCGTGGAGCAGCTCGAGGCGCTCGAGGGTCCCGACGCTCGCGGCCACGGCCTCGATCACCTCGGGGTCGTCGAGGTCCCGGCGGGTTGCGATGTCCGGCAGCAGCAGGTGGTGCTCGACCATCGCCACGAGGGTGTCCACGTCCTCGGGCGGGAAGCCCATGCGAGCGCCGATGTCGGCGACCAGCGCCATGCCGACCTCGGTGTGGTCGCCGGGGAAGCCCTTGCCGAGGTCGTGGAGCCAGGTGCCGACGAGGAGCAGGTCGGGGCGCCGCACCCGGGGGGCGAGCGCAGCGGCGTTCGCCGCCGCCTCGCACAGGTGACGGTCGACGGTGAACGTGTGGTACGCGTTCCGCTGCGGCTTCGACCGCACCGCCTCCCACTCCGGCAGCGCCTTCGTGAGCAGGCCGTGCTGGTCGAGCGACTCGATGTGGGGGATCGCCCGCCGCCCCGCACCGAGGAGCCGCACGAGGCCGAGTCGGGCCGCCGCCGGCCACCGCTTCGGAAGGGCGGGGAGGGTTCGCAGCTGGTCGAGCGCCGAGCGGTGCACGGGCACGCCCTCCTCGGCCGCCGTCGCGGCGACCCGCAGCGCGAGCGCGGGGTCGGTGAGCACAGCCGTCGAGGCGAGGTGCGCCTCGCCCTCCCGCAGCACGACCTCGAGCGACAGCGGCCGATCGCGTCGGCCGAACAAGCTGCGCCCGCCCCGCAGCGACCGCTCGATGCGGCGCCACGTGTCGTCGGAGCGGAAGGCGATGGTGCGAGCGGCTGCGGCGATGTCGTGCATCAGCTCGTCGGCGCTCCCCAGACCGAGGGCGGCCGCGACCCCGTCCTGCTCCTGCAGCAGCAACACGTCGCCGAAGCGCCCCGTGCGGCGGTGCAGCTCCACGCGAGCACCCAGCAGGACGTCGTAGGCCGCCTCGAGCGTGGTGTCGTCGCCCTCCCACAGCACGGGGCGGGCCCGGCACGCCCAGTGCAGCGAGTGCACGTCGCGCAGGCCGCCGCGACCGTCCTTCAGGTCGGGCTCGAGCAGGAAGGCGACCTCGCCGGCTCGGGTGTGGCGCTCCCTCACCCGGTCGGCGAGCAGCGCCAGGTAGCGATCGGCCCGCTTGGACCACTGCTGGTCGACCCTCGCCCGGAGGTCCTCCGTCAGCGACGCGTCGCCGGCGAGGTGGCGGGCCTGGAGCATCGACGTGGCCGAGTCGAGATCCTCGACGGCCAGCGCCAGGGCCTCCTTCACGGTGCGCACGGCGTGGCCGAGCTTCACGCCGTCGTCCCACACCGGGTACCAGATGGCGTCGGCCACGCCCTTGATGTCCTCGCGGCCGTCGTGCAGGAGGAGGACGTCGAGGTCGGACTGCAGGCTCAGCTCGCGCCGGCCGTACCCACCCAGGGCGACGAGCGCGACACCGGTGGCGCGATCGGTGGCCGCGGCGAACAGGTGCTGCAGCTCGACGTCGGCGCGGTCGGCGTAGGCCTCGCAGAGCGCTCGGCCGACCAGCGTGCGGTCGGCGGCCAGCTGCTCGCGCCGGAGGTCCATCGGGCGACCGTACGGGCCCGATGTGAACGAAGTGTTACGCCGGCGTCAACGCCTGCTCGCGGTGGCGGTCGCGGCGGGCGGCGAGGCGGGTGGCGGCCTTGTCGACCCGGTCGAGGTGCTTCAGCACCTTCTCCCGGGCGGCGTCGGCCTCGGGCGAGAGGCCCTCCAGCTCCGGCAGCTTCCACTGGTCGACCACCATCGGCTTGAGGATCTGGTCGTGGTGGATGCGGAAGTCGTAGATGCCGGCGTCGGCGATGCGCTTGGCGTGGGTGGCGAAGTCGGGGATGCCGGTGCCGGGCATGGCGAAGCCACGCACCTGGCGGTCGATGGCCATCACCATGCCGTCGGGGTCGACCTCGAGGGCGGCGGTGGCGGCGTCGCGGTAGAAGACGTGGTGCAGCTGCTCGTCGCCGGCGACGGTGGCCATCACCTGGTAGCCGACCTTGTCCTCGAGCAGGCGGCCGGTGTTGCGGTGGCTGATCTTGGTGGCCAGCTCCTGCATGGTCACGTACGCCAGGCCGTCGCACACGGTCTCGGGGTGGGGCACCTCGCCGGTGGACACCTGCGCCATGCGGCCCCGCTCGAGCTCGTCGAGGTCGACGGCGCGGGTCACCTGCAGGTAGTCGCGGATGATGATCGAGTGCCGCCCCTCCTCGGCCGTCCAGCGGCGGGCCCACGTGCCCCACGGCTCGTGCTGGCCGAACAGGTTGTAGATCGTCTCGAAGTAGTACGGGAGGTTGTCCTCGGTGAGGAGGTCGACGATCAGCGCCGAGCGGACCTCCGGCGACAGGTCGTACTCGGCCGGGTCCCACTCCCAGTCGCGGCCGAGGTCCTCGCCCCGGCTCCACGGCACGATGCGGTGGGGGAACCACTCCTTGGAGTTCTCGAGGTGCCGGTCGACGAGACCGGCCACGACGGGGGCGAGCTCTTCGGTGAGGGCAGCATCGGTCAGCGGCATGGCGACCACCCTACCGACCGGTCGGTAGTCCCCCACAAGATCCGTCAGGCGGTGAGCGGCGGGCCGTCGAAGCGATCGATGACCGCGAACTCCTCCACCGGGTCGCGGCGCAGCCTGGTGACCACCTCGGTGGGCCGGCCGAGGGCGATCAGCGAGGCCACGACGTGGGTGTCGGGGATCCGGAGCAGCTCGGCGAGCGCCGGCTCCTGGCGGCAGATCGCCGTGGTCATGACGCCGCCGAGGCCCTCGTCTCGGGCCTTCAACATCACGTTGTGGCAGAAGGGGTAGATCGACGCGCCGCCCACGATCGACTGGCGGGGCAGGCCGTGGTCGAGCACCGCGAGGGCGTCGAGGGCGACGCACACCACCAGCACCACGGGGTGCTCGTCGAGGTGGTCGGCGAAGCGGTTGGGGGCCGGGGTCGAGCGCGCCTCGTCGAGGTCGACCCAGGGCTGGGAGAAGCGGGTCTCGCCCGGGTGGAAGGCGACCTCGCCGGCCTGCACGTGCGCCCAGTACTCCCGCCAGCTCTGCTGGTACAGCTCCTTCACCTGGACACGGGTGGCTGGGTCCTTCACGACGACGACGTGCCAGCCCTGGCGGTTCCCGCCGGACGGGGCGAAGCGCGCGTGGTCGAGGATGCGGTGCAGCACCTCGTCGGGCACCGACTCGTCGGTGAACGTGCGGGTGGCGGGCGTGGTGCGCATGACCTCGGCGAGCTCCATGGGGGGAGCCTGCCAGGGGCTACGCCTGGTCGTCCGGGCGGTCGAGGCGCTGCCAGCCGGCGTCGGTGATCGACCGGGGCTCGAAGAACAGGCAGTGCTCGGGGCAGGCGAAGGGCATCTCCTCGTTCGCCCCGAGGCGGCAGCGCTGGAGCACGTCGCCTGCGGGCGTCGAGCGGGTGGAGTAGTGCCGGCAGTCCTCGCGTACGCCCACGGCGCGAGTGTCGCGCACGCTCCCCCGGCGGCCGGAAGCGCCGGTGCCACTACCTTTCCCGGCCATGGCCGAGCGACTCGTGGTGATCGGCGGTGACGCGGGCGGCATGGCGGCTGCGTCGCAGGCCCGGCGCCAGCAGCCCTACATGGAGATCGTCGCCCTCGAGCGCGGGCGCTGGACCAGCTACTCGGCCTGCGGCATCCCGTACCTGGTGGCCGGCGACGTCGACGATCCGAAGCAGCTGGTGGCGCGGACGCCCGAGGAGTTCCGTGACCAGCACCGCATCGACGTGCGCATGGGGCACGAGGCGATGGCGATCGACCTCGACGCCCGCAAGGTCGAGGTGCGGGACCACACCCGCGACCGCACGCTCTCCCTCGGCTTCGACCTCCTGCACCTCGCCACCGGCGCCCGCCCGATCCGCCCCGACCTGCCGGGCATCGACCGGCCCGAGGTCCACGGCGTGCAGACGCTCGACGACGGCATCCACCTGCTCGACCACGCGCGCAAGGGCCGCTGCGAGCGCGTGGTGATCGTCGGCGGCGGCTACATCGGCATCGAGATGGCCGAGGCGTTCGTCCGCCGGGGCGCCGCCGTGACGCTGCTCGAGGGCGCAGACCAGGTGATGCGCACCATGGACCCGGACATGGCGGTGCCGGTGGCGCAGGCGCTGCGGCGCTTCGGCGTGGACGTGCGGCTCGGCGTGCAGGCGGAGGGCTTCGTCGACGGCGCGGTCGAGACCAGCGCGGGCACCATCTCCACCGACCTGGTCGTGCTCGGCCTCGGCGTCACCCCGAACTCGCAGCTGGCGGCCGACGCCGGCGTGCGCACCGGCGTGCGCGGCGCCATCCGGGTCGACCGCCGCCAGCGCACGTCCGCCGAGGGCGTGTACGCGGCGGGCGACTGCGCCGAGAGCCGGCACCTCGTCACCGATCGCCAGGTCCACGTCGCGCTCGGCACCGTCGCGAACAAGCAGGGGCGCGTGGCGGGCATCAACCTGGCCGGCGGCTACGCCACCTTCCCGGGCGTGGTCGGCACCGCGGTCACGAAGATCTGCGAGCTCGAGATCGCCCGGACCGGCGTCAACGAGGAGGAGGCGGAGCGCGCGGGCTTCCGGTACGAAGCGGTCACCATCGACTCGACGACGCGGGCCGGCTACTTCCCGGGGACCAAGCCCATCCGCATCAAGCTCCTCGCCGAGCACGGCACCCGCCGGATCCTCGGCGCGCAGATCGTCGGCGAGGAGGGCGCGGCGAAGCGCATCGACGTGCTCGCCACGGCCATCACCGCCCGCATGACCGTCGACGACGTCATCGACCTCGACCTCGCCTACGCCCCACCCTTCTCCGGCGTCTGGGACGCGGTCCACATCGCGGCCCGCAAGGGCGC
>DASUEE010000279.1:0-14580 GCA_036275235.1 Acidimicrobiales bacterium
GGGTGTGGGGGAGCAGCGCCTGCACGAGCGGGACGTCGCGGTCGAGGCGGTGCTGCAGGGTGAGGGCCCGGTCGAGCCAGCTGCCCTGGTGCTCGGCCATCGCCGCCGGGCTGACCCGGCGGCCGTCGATGCGCGGGCAGATGTCCTCCTCGGTGCCCGGGATGCGGCGGCAGGTGCCGGCGGCCAGCCACGCGGCCGCTTCCACGGACTTGCAGGCCCGACGTCCCAGCTCGGGGACCTCGCGCAGCGGCGCGCACGCCTCGACGAGGTCGGCTCCCGAGGGTGGCGCCTCCTGCGCGCTGGCCGGCGACGGCCACACGGCGAGGGCGAGGGCGCCGGCGAGGGCGAGGATGATGGCGCAGGGAACGGTGCCCGCCGCCCGGATCGAGGTTCGCACGCCCAACCGTTCGGCGCGCTCGGTCGAGGATCCTGCGTTCCGGGGTGCACGCCCGCTGGGTGCGGGGCGTGTCCCGCGGCCCGGAAGGGCCGAGGTGGGGCGGCGGAGTGCGGCCTCGGCGGCGTCGTCGGCCGGAAGGAACAGCTCGACGGCGAGCTCGTCGAGCGGCACGTCAGCGGACCGACGATGGCGCCATGGCCACCATCGCCGCGCCGCTCACCTCCACCACCCCGGCGACCGCGGCCAGCCAGCTCCGCACCGTGCTCGCCGTCAACGCCGGCACCTCGCTGCTGGCCGGCCACCGTCGACCGCCGACCTCGCCTGGGTGGTGGGCACCGACGCCGTCCTGGCCGCCGTGGACCTCACCGGTACCGGCTGGGCCGCCGTGGTGATGGGCCTCGCCGCCACCGACCTCGCCCTCCTCCCGCTCTGGTTCCGGAGCCGGCTCGGCCGCTGACGCGCACCGCGCGCGGGCGGTGCCGTCGTCTCAGGTCCCCCGGACGGCAGGCTCCCGCACGTCGAGGTCGTAGCCGTCGGCGTGGAGGGGGCCGGGCCGGTCGGCCGTGGCGCGCAGAAGCCGCCACCGTCCAGGCGCCCCTTTGAGCTCGTGCTCGCCGGCCGGCTCGAACGCCAGCCCGGAGCCAATCACCAGATCCGCCACCGTGGACGATACGAGCACCTCCGCCGCCCCGGCGAGGGTCGAGACGCGCGACGCGATCACCACGGCGAGCCCGAACAGGTCGTCGCCGACGGCCTCGCACTCGCCCGTGTGCAGCCCGGCCCGGATCTCGAGGCCCAGCTCCCTCGCCGCGTCGACCATGGCGGTGGCGAACCGCACCGCGCGGGCCGGCCGGTCGAACCGGGCCATGCGCCCGTCGCCCGTGTGCTTGACCGCTCGGCCGCCGTGGCGGGAGAGGAGGTCGTCCATCCGGCGGTCGTGCTGGGCGAGGATCCGTCGCCACGCGGCGTCGCCGACGGCAGCCAAGCGGCGCGTGGAGTCGACGATGTCGGTGAACACGACGGTGGCGAGCACGCGGTGGTCGTCGTGGGGTCCCGGGGTGGCGCCGGTGACGAACTCCTCGACGGCGTCGGGGAGGCGCTGGGCGTTGTCGATCCAGAAGAGGTGGTCGGGACCGACCAACGGCACGAAGCGGGCGCCGGGGATCCTCGCCGCCAGGTCGCGGCCCATCTCCACCAGGAACCACGTCTCGTCCGGCGAGTGCAGCACCAGCGTCGGCACCCGGATCGCAGGGACGACGTCGCGCAGGTCGATGTCGTGCATGCCCTCGAGCACCGAGCGGGCCATCCCGGGGCTCATGCAGGTGCGCTCGACGGATCCGAGGATTGCCTCCTGGGGACCGCTCGCCCAGGTCGGGGCCAGCGCCGACAGCAACCGGCCCTCGCCCCAGTGCCGCCAGGCGTCCTCGACAGCGGCCCAGATGCGGGCGAACTGCTCGGGGTCCACGGGGTACGGGTCGAAGTGCTCGGTGACGACGACGGTGCTGACGAGCACCAACGCCTCGACCCGTTCGGGCCGGGTCGCGGCCAGCAGCTGGGACGCGAACCCGCCCTCGGAGAAGCCGACGACGATGGCCCTCTCGGATCCGACGGCGTCGAGCACGGCGACGATGTCATCCGCCCGCTGCTCGACCGTCGGCGCCGCGGGGACCGGGTCGGAGAGGCCGGTGCCGGGCTTGTCGAACAGGATCACCCGGGCGAAGCGGCTGAGTCGCTCCAGCATCTCGGTGGCGTCCGGGTCGTTCCACCACAGCTCCAGGTGGGACATCGTCCCGCACACGAACACCAGGTCTCGCTCGCCACTACCGAACACGTCGTAGGCGATGCTCACCCCACCGTTCTGCGCGTAGCGGACATTCCCACCGGGCATCGGCGCGGATCGTACGCCCGGCGGGGTATCTCTGCCGGGTGACCGATCACGACCACGACCAGGCCGGCGGCGAGACCGAGACGTTCACGCCGATGCTCCCCGACGACGTCGAGCAGCTCGTCGAGCGGGTGCTGGAGAAGGCGAAGGCCGCTGAGCTCTCTCTCACGACGGCGGAGAGCTGCACCGGCGGGATGCTCGCCTCGCTGCTCACCGACGTGCCCGGCGTGAGCGGGTGCTTCGAGCGGGGCTTCGTCGTCTACAGCGAGGAGGCCAAGTGCGAGCTGCTCGGCCTCGCCCAGGCCGAGATCGACCGGTGCGGTGTGGTGTCCGAGGAGGTCGCTCGTGCCATGGCCGAAGGGGCGCTGGCGAACTCCCGGGCCGACGTCGCGCTGAGCACGACCGGCTTCGCCGACGAGGGTGACGAGCCCGGCCTCGTGCACTTCGCCTGCGCCGTGCGGGGTGGCCCGACGAACCACCGGATGGAACGGTTCGGCGCCATCGGGCGCGGACCGGTCAGGATCGCGTCCATGCGCGTCGCCCTCACGATGCTGGACGAGGTCCTGTGAGCCCTCGCCACCCCTTCCACGACCCCGCCACCCACGGCTTCGTGCGGGTCGCCGCCGCCACCCCGGGCGTCGCCGTGTCCGACCCGACGTGCAACGCCGACTTCGCGATCGAGCTGGCCGAGCGGGCCCACGCCGAGCACGTCGACCTCGTCGTGTTCCCCGAGCTGAACCTGTCGTCGTACGCGATCGACGATCTCCACCTCCAGGACGGGCTGCTGAAGGCCGTCGACGCCGCCCTGGCGCGGGTGGTCGAGGCCAGCACCTCGCTGCGCCCGGTGCTCCTCGTCGGCGCGCCCCTCGTGCGCAACGGCCGCGCCTACAACTGCGCGGCGGTCGTCGCCCACGGCGAGCTGCTCGGCGTGGTGCCGAAGAGCTTCCTCCCGAACTACCGCGAGTACTACGAGAAGCGCTGGTTCGCCCCGGGCGCCGGCATCGTCGGTGAACAGATCACCGCCGCCGGCCGCACCGTCCCCTTCGGAACCGATCTGCGCTTCGTCGCCACCGACCACGACGGCTTCGACCTGTTCGTCGAGATCTGCGAGGACTACTGGGCGCCCACCCCGCCCTCGTCGATCGGGGCGCTCGCCGGCGCCCTCATCCTCGCCAACCTGTCGGCGTCGAACATCGTGATCGGCAAGGCCCGCGACCGTGCGCTGCTCTGCGCGTCCCAGTCGATGCGCACCCAGAGCGCCTACGTGTACTCGGCTGCCGGACCCGGGGAGAGCACCACCGACCTGGCCTGGGACGGGCAGGGTCTGGTGTACGAGCTGGGCGAGCTGCTGGTGGCGTCCGAGCGCTTCCTCACCGAACCCGACCTCGTGGTCGCCGACGTCGACGCCGCTCGCATCCGCCTCGAGCGCATGCGCACCGGCACGTTCAACGACGCGGCCGCCGCCAACGACCACCCCGAGCGTCGCGTCCGCACCGTCACCTTCGAGCACCGGGGCGCGTGCGAGCGCAGCGACGACGACGCCCGCTACGAGCTGCGCCGGCCCGTCGCCCGGTTCCCGTTCGTGCCCGACGACCCCGAGCGACTCGACGCCGACTGCTACGAGGCGTTCAACATCCAGGTGGAGGGCCTCGTCACCCGCTTCCGGGCCACCCGTGGCGAGCACGTGGTGATCGGCGTCTCCGGCGGCCTCGACTCCACCCACGCCCTCGTCGTCGCCGCGAGGGCGTTCGACCGCATGGGCATCGACCGCTCGAAGATCCTCGGCTACACGATGCCGGGCTTCGCCACCAGCGACACGACGAAGACCAACGCATGGGCGCTCATGCGCGCACTCGGCATCACGGCCGAGGAGATCGACATCCGCCCGGCCGCCCGCCAGATGCTCGCCGACATGCGCCACCCCTTCGCCGACGGTGAGCACGTCTACGACGTGACCTTCGAGAACGTCCAGGCCGGCCTCCGCACCGACTACCTGTTCCGGCTGGCGAACAACCACCGGGGCTTCGTCGTGGGCACCGGCGACCTGTCCGAGATCGCCCTCGGCTGGTCGACCTACGGCGTCGGCGACCAGATGAGCCACTACAACGTCAACAGCGGCGTGCCCAAGACGCTCATCCAGCACCTGATCCGCTGGGCGGTCCGCACCGGCGAGTTCGACGACGAGGAGACCGACCGCATCCTGCTGTCGATCCTCGACACGGTGATCTCACCCGAGCTCGTCCCGGCGCACGAGGACGCGGAGACCGACGAGCCGGCGATGCAGAGCACCGAGGACCAGATCGGTCCCTACGAGCTGCACGACTTCTTCCTGCACCACATCGCCCGCCAGGGCCTGGCGCCGTCGAAGGTGGCGTTCCTCGCGTGGCACGCCTGGCGCGACCGGCAGAACGGGCGCTGGCCGGATGGCTTCCCCGACGAGAAGCGCAACGAGTACGACCTCGACCACATCCGCAGCTGGCTCGAGGCGTTCCTGCAGCGCTTCTTCGGCTTCAGCCAGTTCAAGCGGTCTGCGATGCCGAACGGGCCGAAGGTGTCCGGCGGCGGCAGCCTCTCGCCCCGCGGCGACTGGCGCGCCCCGTCCGACGCGTCAGCCGCTCCGTGGCTCGCCGAGCTGGCCGCCGGCCTGCCGCCAGCCGACGGCTGACGCTCGTTCAGGCCGGCGAGGCGATGAACACCGGGATGCGCCGGTCGGTGCTCTCCTGGTACTCCGCGTAGGGCGGGAAGGCCCGAACGGCGCGGTCCCACCACTCGGCCCGCTCGTCGCCGTCGACCTCGCGCACCACGGCGTCCCACGCGTCGGGGCCGTCCTGGATCATCACGGCCGTCGGGTCGGCGACCAGGTTGAAGTACCACTCGGGGTGCTCCGGCGCGCCGCCCTTCGAGGCGATCAGCGCGTACTCGCCGGCGTGGGCCACCTTCATCAGGGGCGTCTTGCGGAGCTTGCCGGAGCGGTGGCCGCGGGTGGTGACGATGATGATCGGCAGCCCGGTGTCGAGGAGGCTGTTCGCCTCCCGGCCGTCGCTGGCCTCGTAGGCCTCCACCTGCTCGCGCACCCACCGCTGGGGGCTCGGCTCGTACTCACCGGAGAGGGGCATGCCCCGGACGCTACCGACGGACGGAGTCGGTTCAGCCCACGGCCGACGGGGCGACCCGGCGGCCCGCGAGCCACGTGGTCAGCGCCTCCGGCGGCATCGGCGCCGCCACGGCGTAGCCCTGCGCGCTGTCGCAGCCGAGCCGGGCCAGGCGGTCGCGCACGGCCGGGTCCTCGACGCCCTCGGCCACCGTGCGCAGTCCGAGCGTGTGGCCGAGGTCGATCACCGAGCGCACGATCACCGCGTCGTCGGACTCGTCGCCCATCGTGTGCACGAACGACTTGTCGATCTTCAGCTCGTGCACGGGCAGCGCCCGCAGCGACGCCAGCGACGAGTAGCCGGTGCCGAAGTCGTCGATCGCGAAGCGAACGCCCTGGTCGGCGAGGACGGTGAGCACGTTCGCCGCCCGCTCGGGGTCGGCCATGAGGGTGGTCTCGGTGATCTCGAGCACCAACCGGTCAGCCGGGATCCCGAAGCGGTCGAGCGCGATGGCGACCTCGGCCGCGAAGCAATCGTCGAGGAGGCTGTGCGTGGAGAGGTTCACGGCGACCGTGAAGTCGCCGTCGATCCCGCTGGCCGGGTCGTCGATCCAGCACCGCAGCTGGTCGAGGGCGGCGTCGAGCACCCACGACGTGAGCTGGTGGATGTACCCGGTGTCCTCGGCGAGGGGCACGAAGTGGTCCGGTGACAGCAGTCCCCGGCGAGGGTGCTGCCAGCGCACGAGCGCCTCGACGCCTTCGACCCGCCCCGTCCCGAGGTCGACCTGCGGCTGGTAGTGCAGCACCAGCTCCTCGTTGGGCACTGCCGTGCGCAGCTCGCCGAGGAGGGCGAGGCGGTCCGGGGTGTTGCGGTCGAGCAGCCCGTCGTAGGCGGCCACGCCCTGGTGGGTGCGCTTCGCTGCGTACATGGCGATGTCGGCCCGCTGCAGGAGCAGGTCGGCGGTGTCACCGTGGTCGGGCGCCACGGCCACGCCGCAGCTGGCCTCGACCACGAGGATCATGCCGTCGACCTCGAGCGGCTCCTCGAGCGCCTCCGTGATGCGGGCGGCCACGTCCATCGCCGACGGCAGGTCGTGGACCTCGGGCAGCAGGACGCAGAACTCGTCCCCGCCGAGGCGGGCGACGGTGTCGGCCTCCCGCAGGTGCGGCGCGATGCGGGGACCGATGGCCCGTAGCACGCGATCTCCGTAGCGGTGGCCGAGCGTGTCGTTGATCTCCTTGAACCGGTCGAGGTCGAACAGCAACACGGCCGTGGCCGCGCCGCTGCGCTTGGCCGCCTTCAACGCCTGCTCCGCCCGGTCGTAGAAGCACGCCCGGTTCGGCAGGCCCGTGAGGTCGTCGTGCATCGCCTGGTGGGTGGCCCGCTCCAGTGCCTCGTCCAGCGCCCGCACGGATCGAGCGTCGTTCAGGGCGATCGACACGTGCTCGGCGAAGCTCACCAGCGCGTCCTGCTCGGCCTGGGAGTAGTGCCGGTCGGCGGCGAAGGTGGCCACGACGAGGCTGCCGATCGGTGCCGACCCCAGGTGCACGGGCGCGGCGAGCGCGGTCTGCAGACCGTCGCTGGCGAACTGGCTGATGGCCGAGTCCCATCGGGTGTAGCCGTCCCTCACGCACAGCTGGTTGGTGACGATCGCCTGCCCACCGACGCCGGCCGTCACCGGCAGCCGGTGGACCTCGGCCGCCGTGGCCGGGTCGATGCCCACCGATGACGCCATGACCATGAGGGACGGGTCGTCCTCGTCGACGAAGCGCAGGGCGGCGCAGTCCGCGTGGACGAGCTCGGCGGCGCCCTGGGTGATGGCGTCGAGCACCTCCTGCAGGGGCGCTCGCGTGGAGATCTTGCGCTGGATCCGCGAGAGGCGCTCGGAGAGCATCTGCCGCTCCGACAGGGAGGCCAGCAGGACCTGGTTCTCCTCGATGCGCCGGCGCTCCTGGGCGATCGACGCCGTGAGCTGCTGGCGGGTGCGGCGGTGCTCCTCGACGTCGACGAACAGGAGCCAGACCCGGCTGAGCACCAGCCCGAACAGGACGGCCGAGAGGACCGCGACCGTCACGATGTCGCCATCGCCGGCCCGGGCGCCGAGCGCGACGAGCACGACGGGGGCGATCAGCGCGGCCGGCACGACGAGGACGAAGCGGCGCTCGCCCCGCATCGAGTGGTGGAGGGTCCCGGTGGCCGGCCGGCAGATGGTGGTGGGGTGGAGCAGCGCGGCGCCCAGCAGCACGAACGACAGCGGGTAGAGGCTCACGAAGCTGTCCTCGAGCGAGAACGTCCCCCGAAGGCTGGCGCTGGCGTAGATCAGGTCGGCGGTGAGCTGGACGGCCACCCAGCAGGCGAGCAGGCGGTCGCCCGTCGAGGTGAAGCCGCCCTGCACGAGCATGCGCACGACGGCCCCCGCGAGCAGCAGGTTCCAGAGGGTGTAGGAGACCGCGACCACCGTCGCCGCCCCCGACATCTCCTCGTCGTGCAGGTACGGGGAGATGAAGGCGACCCAGACCAGGACCCCGAGGCCGACGGTGACGATGAGCGTGTCGAGGACGTCGATGCGGCGCTCGCTGTTGCTGCGCAGGGCGACCACCCGACCGAGGCCGAGCAGGAAGCACCCGTAGGCGCTGAGGAAGAGGACGTCGGTGATCCCGGGGTTCGGGAGGTCGAGGTCCCACGCCAGCCGCAGCGGGTACCAGAGCGCGTAGGCAGGCACGAGCACGACGGCGCCGGCGGCGAGGAACCACGCCGGGTTGGCGCGGTCGGGCTCGCGCCGGACGGAGACGATGCCGGCGACGGCCGTCGCCGCGCACAGTGCCAGCAGCAGCCACCCGCGCAGCGGGTCGTCGACGACGGCCGAGGTCGCGGCGAGCACCAGTCCGCCGAGCGCGAGCCGGTCGGCCCCGCGCTCGGTCGGAACCGCTCCGTGGCCCCCACCGGGCCCCGCCTGCGACATGCAGACATCATCGGCGGCTTCCGGTCCGTCCTGAGGGTCGGAGCAGGAGAAATCTCGCCCGTGCTGGCCGCTTCGTCGGGTTTCGTCCGGTTCCGCGGTCAGGAGGACCAGCGGGGTGGGCGCTTCTCGGCGAAGGCGGCGATCCCCTCGGCGCCGTCGCCCGTCGCCGCGCCGGAGGCCATGACGCCGATCGCCAGCTCGTAGGCCTGCTCGAGCGGCAGGTCGATCTGGGCGTGCAGCGTCTGCTTCCCGACCGCCTTCGAGCTCCGCGACCCCCGCGTCACCCGAGCCACCAGGTCGGCGACGGCGGCGTCGAGCTCGTCGTCCGGCACGACCCGGTTGACCAGGCCCCAGTCGGCGGCGGTGGCGGCGTCGATCTCGTCACCCGACAGCGCCAGCTCCATCGCCCGCTTCCGGCCGACGTTGCGGGCGATGGCCACCATCGGGGTGTGGCAGAACAGCCCGCCCTTGCCGCCGGGCGCCGCGAAGCGCGCCGAGGACGCGGCGACGGCCAGGTCGCACGACGCCACCAGCTGGCACCCCGCCGCCGTCGCCAGCGCGTGCACCTTGGCGATGACCGGCTGGGGCATCGTCTCGATGCGGCGCATCACCCGCGTGCACTCGGTGAACAGCGTGCGCAGACCGTCCTCGTCGAGCGTCGACATCTCCTTCAGGTCGTGTCCCGTGCTCCACACCGTGCCCGTGGAGGCCAGCACCACGGCGAGGGCGTCCGTGGCTGCCGCGTCGTCGAAGGCGGCGCCGAGCTCGCGCAGCGTCGCCAGCGACAACGGGTTGCGCCGTTCGGGAGCGGTGAGGGTGACGGTGACGACGTCGCCGTCGCGTGCGGAGGTGGTCGCGGCCATGACTCGATGCTCGCGCGGCCTCAGCCCCGCTGCTCCAGGTAGCGGCGGCGGACCTCGGAGCCCTCGGGGTCGAGGAAGCCGGCGGCGAGCCCGTCGGCATCCGACCAGGAGCGGCCGGTCCCGACCATGGACTCGGTGACCGCGTTGGTGTGGGCCTTGGTCGCGAGCAGCGACAGCGACGGCTTGGCGACCAGCTCGGCCACCAGCGCGTCGACCACGCCGTCGAGCTCGTCGTCTCCCACCACCCGGTTCAGGAAGCCGGCGGCCTTCGCCTCCTCCGGCGAGAACTCCCGGCCGGTCATCACCAGCTCCTTCGTGAGCGCCGGGCCGATCTCGCGCACGAGCCGCGGGATCCCGCCCCAGGCGAGCGGGATGCCGAGGTCGATCTCGGGGATGGAGAAGCGCGCCGAGGTCGACGCCACCCGCAGGTCGCAGGCCGCCGCGACCACGACGCCACCGCCGACGCACCACCCGTGGATGCGGGCGACGGTGACGGCCCGCATCTCCTCCAGCGCCCGGCCGGTGCGCCACCCCTGCTCCCGCGCCGACCGGTCGGCGTCGCCGCGGAAGGAGCCGAGGTCGGCGCCGGCGCTGAACGCGCGGCCCCGCCCGCCGACCACGACCACCTTGAGGTCGGGGTGGCGGTCGAACCAGCGCGCGGCATCCTCGAGCTCGGCGAGGGTCTGCGTGGAGAGCGGGTTGAGCGTGTCGGGGCGGGACAGCCACAGCTCGCCGCGAGCGCCGTCGACCGACGCCTCGATGGTCTCGTACGGCGGGGCGGGCACGGGGTCGCTCATGCGATGCACGGTAGGCCTGCACCTGCGAACCTGGGGTCGTGACCACGGTCGCGGACGCGGAGGCGTCGCTGCAGCGGGCGGCGCAGGCTCGAGCGGCGTTCGACGTCGAGGGCCTCGTCACGCACCTGTCCGCCGCGATGCGCGCGTTCACGGCGGCGGGTGAGGTCCGGAGGGCGGCGATGGTGTGCGTGGAGCTGGGCGATGCGCTGGCCAACGGGCTGGGCAACCTCACCGCCGGCCGCGCGTGGTTCGCCCGGGCCACGGCGCTGCTGGCCGACGAACCGCCGTGCATCGAGCAGGGCTGGGCGGCGGTCGCCGCGATGGGGTGCGACGTGGGCGACCCCGCCCGGCTGCTCGCGAGCGCCGAGCTCGCCCTCGACCGGGCCCGCCGCTTCGGCGACGTCAACCTGGAGACGAAGGCCCTCGCCGACGGCGGCCTCGCCCACGTGCAGGCCGGCCGGGTGGCCGAGGGGATGGCGATGCTGGACGAGGCCATGGCGCTCGTGTGCGGGCCGGCCGACGACGAGGACGCCGCCGGCAAGTCCGCCTGCTCGTTCTTCACCGCCTGCTACTACAGCGCCGACTTCGACCGGGCGGCCTCGTGGGCCGAGCTGCTCCGGGCCAGGGGCCTCATCGGTCCGGCGCCCATCACACCGGCGTTCCTGTCCAGCCACTGCGCGGCGGTCCAGGCGTGCCTGCTCTGCGAGCTGGGCCGGTGGGGCGAGGCCGAGGCGCTGCTCGAGCAGGCGTCGGCGGAGTTCGCAGCGGTGACCGGGATCCCGGCGTTCCACTCGGACGTCCAGCTCGCCGACCTGCGGGTCCGCCAGGGACGCCTCGCCGACGCCGAAGCCCTCCTCGTCGGGAAGGGCCAGGCGTTCGAGGCGCTGCTCCCCCTCGCTCGCCTGCACCTCGCCCGCGGCGACCACGAGCTGGCGATCGCCGCGGCGGGTCGCGGCCTGCGCGCGCTCGGCGACGACCACCTGCGCGCCGTCGAGCTGCTGACCGTCCTCGTCGACGCCCACCTCGCGGTGGGCGACGTCGCGGCCGCGTCCGAGGCGTGCACGCAGCTCGCCCGCCGGCTCGACGAGATCGGGAACCCGCTGCTCGACGCCCGAGCCGCCGGCGCCCACGCCCGGGTGCTCGTCGCCTCTGGCGAGGGCGCGGAGGCGGTCGCCCTGCTCGAGAAGGTGCTGGACGCCCTGCCGAGCGGCCGCGCCCCGTACCAGCAGGCCCGCCTCCTCACCGAGATGGCGAGGCTCCGGTCGGGGTCGGGCGACCACGCTGGCGCCCGGCTCGATGCGATCGCAGCAGCCGACGTGCTCGCCGGGCTCGACGTGGTGCTGCCCGCTGCCGATCGCGACCTGCTCGACCGGCTCTCCGGGACGTCGTCGCCAGCCGCCCCGGCCTTCGCGCTCGTGGACCACGGCTCCTGGTGGGAGCTCTCGAGTGACGGCCAGCGGGTCCGCGTGCCGGCCACCAAGGGCGTGCGCCACCTGGCCGAGCTGGTGCGGAACCCCGGGCAGGAGCGCCACGTGCTCGACCTGGTCGACCGCGCGGAGGGCGTCGGCGCGCAGGGTGAGGTCGACCGCCGATCGATCGGCGACGCCGGCGCCGTCCTCGACGCGACGGCCCGCGACGCCTACCGCCGCCGGATCGAGCAGCTGCGTGCCGAGTGCGACGACGCCCTGGAGGCCGGCGACCTCGAAGGCGCCGAGACCCGCCAGCTCGAGCTGGACCAGCTGGTCGGGCAGCTGGCATCGGCCTTCGGGCTCGGCGGCCGCCAGCGGCGGGCGTCGTCGACGGTGGAGAAGGCCCGCCTCAACGTGACCCGGTCGCTGCGCACGGCGATCCGTCGCATCGAGGAGCTGCTGCCCGACGGCGGCGCCCTGCTCGACCGGGGCGTGCGGACCGGCATCTACTGCGCCTACGAGCCGGCGCCGGGCGACCCGCGCTGGATCGTTCAGTCGGGAGTGAACGGTGCCGCCGGAGGGTGAACGCCATCAGGGCATGGAACCCATGACACCCATCACCACCGAGATCGCCGACGACGTCTACCGCATCTCGACCTGGATCCCCGACGTCAGCCCGGAGGGCTTCACCTTCAACCAGTTCCTCGTCGTCGCCGACGAGCCGCTGCTGTTCCACACCGGGCACCGCGGGCTCTTCCCGCTCGTGTCCGGCGCCGTCGCCGAGATCGTGCCGCTCGAGTCGCTCCGATGGATCAGCTTCGGCCACGTCGAGGCCGACGAGTCCGGTTCGATGAACATGTTCCTCGTCGCTGCGCCCGACGCCCAGGTCGTGCACACGCCGCTGGCCGTCGACGTCTCGCTGAACGACCTCTGCGACCGTCCGCCGGTCGGCCTCGCCGAGGGCGAGGTGCTCGACCTCGGCGGCAAGCGCATCCGATCGATCGCCACGCCCCACGTCCCTCATGGCTGGGAGGCCCACGTCCTCTACGAGGAGACCACCGGCACCCTGCTCTGCGGCGACCTGTTCAGCCACGTCGGCGCGCCACCGCCGCTGACGTCGGGCGACCTCGTCGGCCCGGCCCTGGCGGCCGAGACGATGTTCGGCGCGATGTCGATGGCCCCGCACACCGGCGCCACCCTCCGCGGCCTCGCCGACCTGCAGCCGCAGACACTGGCGATCATGCACGGCTCGTCCTTCGCCGGCGACGGCGCCCAGGCCCTGCGCGACCTCGCCGTCGGCCTCGAGGAGCGGGTCGCCACCGTCCCGGCATGAACACCTCGTTCTGGTCAGCGGAACGGAACGTAAGATGGCCGTTTCGCTGACCAGAACGGGATTCAGTGGTCGGCGAGGGCGGCCTGGGCGGCGGCGAGGCGGGCCACCGGGATCCGGTACGCCGAGCAGCTGACGTAGCTCAGGCCCATCTCGTGGCACAGGGCGATCGAGCTCGGGTCGCCGCCGTGCTCGCCACAGACCCCGGTCTCGATCTCCGGCTTCGTCTCCCGGGCGCCGTCGATGCCCAGCTGCATGAGCCGGCCGACGCCCTTGCGGTCGATCGAGGCGAACGGGTTCTCAGGGAGGATCTTGTCGGCCAGGTACTGCAGCAGGAACGCAGCCTCGGCGTCGTCGCGGCTGATGGCGAACGTGGTCTGCGTGAGGTCGTTGGTGCCGAAGGACAAGAAGTCGGCGTGCTCGGCGATGTCCACCGCCGTGAGCGCCGCCCGGGGGACCTCGATCATCGTCCCGACCTGGTACTCGACCCGCCGTCCGGCCTCGGCGAAGACGGCCTCGGCCACCTCGTGGATGAGCTCGCGCTGGCGGGCCAGCTCGGTGGCGTCGCTGACCAGCGGCACCATCAGCTCGGGCCTGGGGTCGCCGCCGCGTTCGGCCACCTCGACCGCCGCCTCGAACGCGGCCCGGGCCTGCATCCGGGTGATCTCCGGCATGATGATCCCGAGCCGGACGCCGCGCAGGCCGAGCATCGGGTTCGCCTCACGCAGGGCCTCGACGCGCGACAGCATCTCGTGCACCTCGGAGAGCTCGGCCACCAGCTTCTCGACCGTCTCGAGGTCGCCGGCGTTGACCAGGCGCAGCTGCAGGTCGGTCTGCTGGCGGTGCAGGTCCTCCCAGGACGGCAGGAACTCGTGCAGCGGCGGGTCGAGCAGTCGCAGGATCACCGGCAACCCGTCCATGGCCTCGAACAGGCCGGCGAAGTCGGCCCGCTGGAACTCGCGCAGCTGGTCGAGGGCCTCCTTGCGCTCCGGCAGGTTCGGCGCGGTGATCATCCGCTGGACGACCGGCAGCCGCTCCGGGTCGAAGAACATGTGCTCGGTGCGGCACAGCCCGATGCCCTCGGCGCCGTACGAACGGGCTCGGAGCGCGTCGGCCGGCTCGTCGGCGTTGGCTCGCACGCCCAGGGTGCGGATCCCGTCGGCCCAGCCGAGCAGCGTGGTGAGCCACTCGTTGTCGAGGTCCGGGGCCACCGTCTCGACCTGCCCGACGTAGATGTTGCCCGACGTCCCGTCGATGGACACCCACTCGCCCTCGTGGACGGTCTGGGACCCGACGGAGAACGTGCGGCTCACCATGTCGATCTCGATGGCCGACGCGCCGGTGACGGCCGGCTTGCCGAACTGCCGGGCCACCAGCGCCGCGTGGCTCGTCCGGCCGCCGCTGGAGGTGAGGATGCCGGCGGCGGCGAGCATGCCGTGCACGTCGTCGGGCTTGGTCTCGTGGCGGACCAGGACCACGGGGCGCCCGTCCTGCCCCCAGCGCTGGGCGAGGTCGGGGTCGAACGCGACGACGCCGACGGCGGCCCCGGGGGACACGTTCAGCCCCTGGGCCACCGCGCTGCGACCGGCGAGCGCGGCGGAGGAGAACTGCGGGTGGAGGAAGAAGTCGACCTGGTCGGGCGAGACCCGCCCCACGGCCTCGGGCTTGGTGATGAGCCCCTCGTCGGCCATGTCGACCGCGATCCGCACGGCCGCCTGCGCGGTCCGCTTGCCGGTGCGCGTCTGCAGCAGCCACAGCCGACCGTCCTCGACCGTGAACTCCATGTCCTGCATCTCGCGGTGGTGCTCCTCGAGGCGGCGGGCGATCTCGGCGAGCTCGCGCGCG
>DASUEE010000280.1:0-13043 GCA_036275235.1 Acidimicrobiales bacterium
ACCTTCCTCACCTACGACCTCGGCATCCGCACCTCGCTCGAACCGGGCGAGGAGACCACCGTCCGCGCCGAGCTCGACTTCTTCGACCTCGACGAGCAGGCCACCGGCTACCTCGGCACCGTGCTGCGGGTCTACGACCCCGAGCGCCTGCTGCTCGGTGAGCAGGCCTTCGTACTCGACGTGCAGGGCAAGACCACGTCGACGCTGGGCCTGTTCGCCTTCGCGGTCCTGGGCATCGCCGGCTTCAGCATCGTCGTGCTCGTGCTGAACACGCTGCGGAGGCGCCTCGCGCCGAACCGGTTCGTGCGCGGGCTGCAGTTCGCCGTCGCCGGCGCATCCGTGGGCGTGACCCTGGCGCTCGGCCTGTCGATCCTGCGCATCAGCTTCGCCGACGCCGAGGAGTGGGTGCCGCTGGTGTTCCTGCCGATGGCGATCGCCTTCGGCCTGGGCTACCTCGCACCGGGTCCGCTGTCGCAGAGCATCCGCGACGTCCGGGAGGAGGAGGCGCTGCAGGCCCTCGCCGAGTCGGCGTTGCGCCGACGGTCGGCCGAGGTCGCACCGCCGGGCGGGAGCGCGTTCATCGACCTGCGCCACCGAGAGACCGGGACGACGGCACGCCCCGCGTCGCCGCCGGACCGGGTCAGCTCGACTCGCTGAACTCCCGCCAGAGGAGCTGGTGCACGACGTGCTCGCCCTCGATGCCCTTGAGCGCGACCACCTGGGGAGGTCCGAAGGTGAGGTCGCCGCGAGCCGAGGCGATCTCCTTCACGATCGACGACACCAGGATCTCCCCGCCTTCGGCGAGGCCGCCGACCCGGGCGGCGAGCATCACGTGCTTGCCGAAGATGTCGCCCTCCTCGGCGATGACCTCGCCCGTGTGCACCCCGACGCGGATGCGCACGCCGAGGTCGGGGTTGTCGGCGCTGTACCGCTCGAGCTCCTGCTGCACGCCGATCATCGCCCGGAGCGCCTGCCGGGCGCCGTTGAACGTCAGCATGAACCCGTCGCCCTGGTTCTTCACGACGGTGCCGCCCCACCGCTCGACGTGCCTCGTGATGATGCCGTTGTGGGCGGACAGCACCCGCATCCACGCGACATCGCCCATCGCGGTCGCGCGCTGGGTGGAGCTCTCGATGTCGCTGAAGACGATCGTGATCGTGCCGTGGTCCAGCTCGGCCGGGGCGACCGGGGGTGGCGCGGCCTCGACGGCCCGGGCCACCGACTCCATCGACGTCTCGCGGATGTTCGTCGGACCGGAGGCCGCGGCCCGCACCGGTGCGCCCGGCATCGCGGTCTGGCGACTGGCGATCGGGCCCTCGTCCGCCGGCCGCACGGCCGCCGGCGCGTCGCCGACGAGGTGCAGGGTGGTGTCACCGACCTGGGCGACCGCACCTGGCGTCAGGACGACCGGCGAGGAGATGCGCACGCCGTCGAGGAACGTGCCGTTGGTGCTGCCCACGTCCTCGAGCAGGACGGTGTCGCCCCGAGGGGAGACGACGGCGTGGCGGCGGGACGCCTGCAGGTCGAGGAGGAGGATGCCGTCGCACTCCCGACCGATCTCGAGCGGCTCGCGGATCTCCACGAACAGCGGACGTCGTCCCTGCTGCCGGACCTCGACCACCGGATGACCCGCCCCGCCCACGGCCGCATCGTAGGACGTCGGGACCCAGGGCGTGGGCCGCGCCCGAGGTCGGTCACCCGCGGACGAGGGCTCCCTCGACGGCGGCGTGCAACCGGGCGTGGACGTCCACGTTCGCGTCCCGGTCACCGGGCACCACGAGGACGCGCGTCCCGGGGCTCCAGGCCAGCTGCTCCGGCGAGGTGACGGCGTCCGCGTCCACGCCGAGGGACCGGGCGAGGGCGACGAGGTCGAGCCCGTGCGGTGTCCCGAACAGCTGCTCGAACCGCGTCGCCTCGAGCTGCGTGCGCTGCGGCAGGAACGAGAAGATCCCGCCCCCGTCGTTGTCGAGCACGACGATCGTCAGGTCGAGGCCGCGATCGGCGAGGCCGAGGAGCCCGTTGCTGTCGTGCAGGAAGGCGACGTCACCGATGAGCAGCGTCGTGCGCACACCGGCCGCCGCGACGCCCACCGCGGTCGAGACGACACCGTCGATGCCGTTGGCGCCCCGGTTCGCGAGCACGCGCAGATCCGAGCGGGGCACGCCGAACCACTCGACGTCGCGCACCGGCATCGACGACGACGCGACGAGCGCCGAGCCCGGCGGGAGCGTCCGGGTCAGGTGGCGAGCGACCGCCGGCTCGGACAGGGGCTGGACGGCGAGCACCTCGTCGATGGCCGCCTGGGCCAGCTCGTCGGCGACCGTCCACGCGGCACGCCACTCCTCCACCGGTTCGTGGTCCGGCGGCGCCACTGGCACCTCGTCGAGCAGCACGGCGCTCGTGTGGGCCGGGTCGGGCCACCACGGCTCCGGAGCGACGACCAGCTCGTGGGCGCCGCAGGACTCGAGCCACTGGCCGAGCACCTTCGACGCCGGCAGGCCCCCGACGCGCAGCACGACCTCGGGCCGGGCGCGCTCGCCGAAGGGCGTCCGCAGGAGCGAGTCGAAGGCCCCGACCGAGGTCGTGGCCCTGCACCCCGACGCGGGATCGGCGAGCAGCGGCCACCCGAGATCGGCGGCGAGGGCGACCACGGCGTCGGGATCGGCCGCCCCCCGACCGGCGACCACGACGCCCTTCGCCCGCGCGACGGACCTCTCGAGCACCGGTGCCACCCGCCCCGCGCGCACGCGCCGGTGCCAGGGGCCGTCGGCGCGACCGGGCGGAAGCGGTCCGGTCGAGCCCACGAGCGGCTCCCGGAAGGGCAGGTTCACGTGCACGGGTCCCGGCCACGGCGCCATCGCCTCCGCCCACGCCCTCGCCGCGAGCGAGCGCCACGTGCCGGCCATCGAGGCGTCGGCGACGCCGGCGTCGGCGTACCAGCGGACCGCGCGTCCGAACAGCCGCTCCTGGTCGACCGTCTGGGGGGCGGCGACGTCTCGCAGCTCCGGCGGACGGTCCGCCGTGCACAGCAGCAGCGGCACCCCGGCCTGGTGGGCCTCGACGACGGCGGCGTGCAGCTGCACCACCGCCGTGCCGCTGGTGACGACCACGGCCACCGGGCGTCCCGTGGTGGCGGCGAGGCCGAGCGCGAGGAAGGAGCCCGAGCGCTCGTCGTGGTGCACGTGGACCGCGACGCGGTCGTCGTCGGCGAAGGCGAGCGCGAGGGGCGTCGAGCGCGAGCCCGGACAGACCACGACGTCGGTCAGGCCGGCCCGCACCCACTCGTCGACGAGGGTCGCGCAGAACGTGGCCTGGGTGTCGGGGCTCCAGCCGCCGGGATGCGTCACGCGGCGCATGTCATCATGCGGCGCCATGTGGTTGCACGCCGAGCGAGACGGAACCGGTCCCCGCCTGGTCCTGGTGCACGGGTTCACGCAGACCGGACGCTGCTGGGGCCCGGTGGCCGAGGACCTCGCCACGGACCACGAGGTCGTGCGCGTCGACGCCCCCGGCCACGGCCGTTCGTCCGACGTGGTGGCCGGCCTGCGCGGGGGTGGTCGCCTCATCGCCGACCAGGGCGGCGAGGCCACGTACCTCGGCTACTCCATGGGCGGACGGCACCTGCTCCACCTGGCACTGGCGAACCCGGAGCTGGTGCGGGGGCTCGTGCTGCTCGGCGCGACCGCGGGCATCGACGACCCCGGCGAGCGCGCCGCACGTGCGGAGGCCGACCGCCAGACGTCCGCCCGCCTGCGGGAGCTCGGCCTGCTCGACTTCCTGCGCGAGTGGGTGGCGCAGCCGATGTTCGCCGGCATCCCGCCCGAGCGGCAGTACCTCGTGGAGCGCATGGAGGGCACCGTCGACGGACTGGAGGCGTCGCTGCTGCAGGCCGGCACCGGCGCCCAGGACCCGTCGTGGGACCGCCTCCACCGCCTCGACATGCCCGTCCTCGTCCTCGCCGGTGAGCACGACGAGAAGTACGTCGAGCTGGGCCGGCGCATGGACGAAGCGATCGGCGCGAACTCGACGTTCGCCACCGTCGCCGGCGCCGGCCACGCCGCTCACCTCGAGCAGCCCGACGCGTTCCTCGCCGTGCTCCGCCCCTGGCTGGCGGCGCACGACCTCTGACCGGCGCCGAGCGTCAGCCTGCGGGCTCTTCCTGGGTGGGCAACGCCGTGGGCGTGTAGTCCAGCTCCACGGTGTCGCCCCCGCCCCGCTCGGCGGCGAGGAACAGCGTGACCGCGATGCCGGCCACGACGACGACGCCGGCGATCCACGTGCCGAGCCGGGCGCCGGTGGGGTGGGCCGCGAGGCGGACCGCCCGCCGGGGGTCGTGTCCCTCCACCGGGAAGAAGCCGCGGTCGTCGGCGAACATGAGCAGCGGCGGCATCACGACGAGGGCGGCGAGCAGGGCCACCGTCACGTTCATCGTGACGATGATGCCGAAGTCCCGCAGGAGCGGCATGGCCGAGCCGATGAGCACGGCGAAGCCGCCGATCGTGGTGGCGGCCGACGTGAAGAACGCCCGGCCGGTGCGCCTGGCCGCGTGGTCGGAGGCCTCCTTCGCGGTCATGCCGTTCTGGCGCTCCTCGAGGTACCGGGCCGTGATGAGCACCGAGAACTCCGTGCACGACGCGATGACGAGCGGACCGGACACCGCGGTGAGCGGGCTCATGGTGAGACCGAACGCGCCGACGATCACCGACGACGCCCCGATGGCCAGGCCGACCGGCACCAGCGTGAGCACGGCGCGGCCGAGGGATCGGAAGCGCAGCAGCAGGTAGAGCGCCGACAGGCACAGGCCGAGGTAGGTGAGGATCGCCCGGTTGGCCGCCAGGTTGTCGAGCAGCCCGACGCCCACCACGGCGATGCCCGAGGGCACGGCCCGCATGGCCGGGTCGTCCTGGTCGAGGCCCTGCAGGAGGATCGAGTCCTCGGGGAGGTCCATCTCGGCGATGCGCCGGTCGAGGTCCTCCTCGAGCTGCTCGACCAGCTCGGCGCGTTCCTGGAGACTGCCCGGCGCCAGGCGCAGGTTCACGTGGGTGCGGGTGCTGTCCTCGGACAGGAGCAGGCGCTCGATGTCGGGCGGCATCACCGCGGCGGCCGCCTGCAGGTCGGCCGGCGTGGGCGGGAGTGCCGTCGCGCCGGGGATGTCGATGATCTTGGCCATCGTCCCGTAGAGCGACGACGAGGCGGTCACGTCCTCGATCTGCTCGGCGTCGAGGATGAACTCGTGGACGACCTCGATGACCTCCTCGGCCATGACGTTGTTCGCGGTCACGAGGATGCCGAGGTTCGACGAGATGCCGGCGGCATCCTCGAGCGTCTCGAGGTCGCGCACGGTCTGGGTGTCCTGGTTGACCCACTTGATGGGGTCGGACTCGATCTCGAAGCGGCCCTCGAGGGCGATGCCCCCGATGAACAGCAGCACGGAGGCGATCACGAGCGGGATGGCCCAGCTGCGCGGCAGCCCGCCGAGCCAGATGACGACCTTCTCCACCCAGCTGTCGGCCCGCTCGGTGGTGGGCGTGGTGAACTCCCGGACCCCGAGGATCGTCGCCGGCAGCACGATGCCGCAGAAGACGAGGGCGACGATGCCGACGCTGAGCATGATCCCGAAGTCGCGGATCATCGGGACCTGGCTGATCTGCAGGGCGGTGAACGCGGCGACGGCCGAGATCAGCGCCACGAGGAGCGCCGGCGCGATGTTGGCCAGCGTCTCGGAGATCGGGTGCGACTCCTTGTCGAGGGCCGCCTCCTCCTCGATGCGGTTCTGGACCTGGATGGCGAAGTCGATGCCGAGGCCGATGAGGATCGGCAGGCCGCTGATGGTCACCAGCGACAGGTCGACGTCGATGTACCCGAGGAAGGTGAAGCCCCACAGCACCCCGACCAGGGTCGACAGCAGCGGCAGGAACCGCCACCGCACCGGGAACATCACGAGCAGGATCACCGCCATCAGGGCGAAGGCGATCAGCCCCAGGGTGAGCATCCCGCCCTGCAGGTAGTCGTTGATGTCCTTCAGGAACACCGGCGAGCCGGTGGCGATCACCTCGAAGCCGTCGAGCTCGATGGTCTCGGCGATGTCGAGCGTCGCCTGGGTGCCGGCTGCCAGCTCGTCGAGCGACGCGTTGCCCTGGAGCACGACGCCACCCAGAGCGGTCTGGTTGTTCGGGAAGGAGCTGCGCAGCGACGGGCGCACGACGCGCTCGTCGCCCTCGGGCATCTGCACCTGCCCGTCGACCACCTCGACGTTGTCGTTGCCGAAGAGCAGGAACTCGTGCCAGGCCGGGTCCTGCAGGTCCCGTGCGTCCTCGGCCGGGAGGCGGGCGAGCGTGGTCTGGATGTCGGCGTTGCGCGCCTCGACGCCGGCCGGATCCTGTTCGCGACCGAGCGCACCCAGCAGGGCGTTGGTGCCCGCACCGCTGCCGGTGATGGCTTCGCTGTAGCGCACGGCGTTCAGCGGGCTGAGCACGGCGAACACCTCGGGGAGCTCGCGGAGCTCGTCCTCGAGGCGCTGCAGCTCCTCGATGTTGCCCTCGCGCTCGTACAGGTCGGTGATGTCGGCGCCGTCCTCGGCCTGGAACAGCAGCACGATCTGCTCGCCGCCGAACTGGCCCTGGAACAGCTCGTTGTCGATGGCGATCTGGTCGTCCGGGTCGAGGTAGCTGTCCTGACCGGTTGCGAACTCGAGGTTCCGGGCGCCGAGCCCGAGCAGGACCGTGAGCACGACGAAGGCCGCGATCACGACCTTCCAGTGGCGTCCGAGGTTCCAGCCGAGGTCGCGCCAGCGCTGCTCCATGGTCGGGGAGGCTACGGGCGCGGCGCGCCGTTCGAGTGCGCCCTCACACGGAGAGCGCGAGGCCCACGGCGACGAGCACCCCGAACACCAGCTGCAACCGTCCGGTGGCGGCCAGCACCGGGATCAGCGCGGGGCCCTCCGCTCCCGCCCGGACCCGACGGATCGGCTCGAGGGCAGCGACGGCGGCGAGCAGCGCCAGCGCGGCCGCCGGCCGGACCACGGCGATCGGGACGACCAGCGCGAGCGCGGCGACGACCATGGCCGTGAACAGCGTGCGCGTCCGGGCGGCGCCGAGCTTGACCGCGAGCGTGCGCTTGCCCGCCACCGTGTCGCCGGGGATGTCCCGCAGGTTGTTGGTGACGAGCAGGGCGGTGGCCAGGAGGCCCACCGGCACCGACGCCAGCAGGCTGAGCCCCGTCACCTGCTCCACCTGGACGTAGGTGGACCCGACCGTGGCGACGACGCCGAAGAAGACGAAGACGAACACCTCGCCGAGGCCCAGGTAGCCGTACGGGCGGGGACCGCCCGTGTACCCCCATCCGGCGAGCATGGCGGCCGCGCCCACGACGACCAGCTCCCACCCGACGGCCACCGCCAGGGCGAGGCCGGCGGCGCCGGCGACGGCGAAGGAGGCGAGGGCAGCCCGCTTCACGGCGCCCGGCGGCTTGATGCCCCAGCCCACCAGTCGGACCGGGCCCACCCGGGCGCCGGGGTCGTCGGTGCCGCGGATGCCGTCGCTGTAGTCGTTGGCGTAGTTGGTGGCGACCTGCAGGGCGAGCGCCACGATCCCGGCAGCGACCGCCCGCCACGCCACCAGCGGGCCGTCGACGCCCCGGGCGGCGGCAGTGCCGACGAGCACGGGAACCACGGCGGCGGGGAGGGTCCGCACGCGGGCGCCGGCGATCCAGGCGCGGGTGCCGGTCGGCAGGGGTGCGGTCACCCGGGAAGGTTCGCGCACCGGCGCCCCTACCCTGCGGACGTGCCGACGCTCGTCGCCCTCGAAGCCCGTGGCCAGCGCTTCGTCGACGAGCTCCGGAGCGCCTGGGACCGCGGCGACGCCGTGCTGCCGGTGGACCCCCGCCTGCCCCGCCCCGCCGCCGATGCGCTGGTCGCGGCGATGCGGGCCGGCGACGCGATCGATCCCGGCGCCGCCCTCGTGGTCGCGACGAGCGGGACGACCGGCGCGCCGAAGGGTGTCGTGCTCACGCGGGAGAACATGGCCGCCTCGGCCGAGGCCTCGTCGACGGCGCTCGGCGTGGACCCGCACCGGCACCGGTGGCTGGCGTGCCTGCCCCTCGCGCACGTCGGCGGGCTGTCGGTCGTCACCCGGGCCTGGCACGCCGGCACGACGCTCGAGGTCCACGACGGATTCGACGCGGCGGCCGTCGACGACGCGGCGCGCCGGGGCGCGACGCACGTGTCCCTGGTCGGCACGGCACTGGCCCGCATCGACACCGCCCTGTGGGAGCGGATCGTCCTCGGCGGCTCGGCACCGCCACCCGACCGGCCGTCGAACGCCGTCGCGACGTACGGCATGACCGAGACCGGCAGCGGCGTCGTCTACGACGGCCTCCCGCTGCCTGGCGTCGAGCTGCGCATCGAGGACGGCGAGGTGCTCGTGCGGGGCCCCATGGTGGCCGCGCGCTACCGCGACGGCACGCCCGTCGTGGACGATGACGGGTGGCTGCGCACCGGTGACCTCGGCCGCCTCGACGACGGCGTGCTCTCGGTCTTCGGGCGCCGGGGCGACCTGATCATCACCGGCGGCGAGAACGTCCACCCCGACCCGGTCGAGCGGCGGCTGCGCGCCCACCCGGCCGTCGCCGATGTCGCGGTGGTGGGGCGCCCGGATCCGGAGTGGGGCCAGCGGGTGGTGGCGGTGCTCGAGCTGGTCGACCCGGACGTGGTGCCCTCGCTCGACGAGCTGCGGGCCTGGGTGCGCGAGGAGCTGCCGGCGTGGTGCGCCCCGAAGGTGCTCGAGGTCCGCGCCCTGCCGCGGACGTCACTCGGGAAGGTGCGCCGCGCCGAGCTGCGCTGACCCCGCCATGCGGGGTCGCCCCCATCGACGAGCCGGGACGTCCCCGATGGGCCCGGTCCGGGTGCCTCCGTACGGTCGCTCCAGCGGTCGAGGTGGCCGCACCCGTGGACCAGGAGGAACCCCGATGACGACCTACGAACCCCAGCCCAGCCAGCTCCACTCCCCCGCCTGGGTGGCGGTCACCAAGATCCAGTTCGCCGTGTCGGTGCTGGCCCTGGTGATCGGCCTCTTCTACCTGCCGGTCGAGCCCTGGATCATCGCCTACCTCGTGATGGGCACGCTGCTGCTGGTGTCGTCCACCGTGTCGCTCACCAAGACGGTGCGGGACCTGCACGAGGGCGGCCGGCTGATCTCCCGGGTCGAGGAGGCCCGGCTCGAGCGGATCCTCTCCCAGCACGATCCCCTGGTCTCCTGAGGCCCGTGCGCAAGGATCTGCGGCGTGCCCCCGACCGCAGCCGGCATCGGCCCGGTCCCCGCCGACCTCGACGACGGCCTGGACGACGGCCTCGACGCCGCCGTGCGCACGTTCCGCACGGCGGCCTGGGTCTGGCTGCTGGCGGTCACCGCCCTGTCGTTCGCCTCGATGGACCAGCCCGGGGCGGCCGCTGCGGGCGTCGGCGCCACGGCGCTCGTCACCGCCGCGTGGTGGACGCCCCGGTCCGCCAGCGCCCGCCGACGGCTCCTGGCCGCCGAGCTGGTCGTCGGGGGGCTTCTCGTGGCGAGTGATCCCTGGGTGTTCGACGACGGGCGCCCGCAGAGCTTCGGTGGGATCTGGCCCCTCGCCGGCGTGCTGGCCGTCGCCGTGCGCGCCGGTGCCCGCCCCGCCGTCGCCGCCGGCCTCGCCCTGGGGGTCGCCCGGGGTGTCGGCGAGGTGCTCGACGGCGGCGACTGGTCGGCCAGCCGGGTGCTGGCGATCGCGTCGACGGGCGTCCTGTTCGCCCTGGCCGGGTGGGCGGCGGCATGGGCGGCGCAGCGCCTGCGCAGGGCCGAGCGCCTGGTGGCCCGCAGCGAGGCGCGGGCAGAGGTCGCCGCCGAGCTGCACGACGGCGTGCTGCAGACCCTCGCCGTGATCCAGCGCCGCAGCGGCGACGCCGACCTGGTCGGGATGGCCCGCAGCCAGGAGGCGGCGCTGCGCCGCTACCTCGCCGACACGGGAGGTGGCGACGTCGGTCCCACCCACGTGGACGTCCTGCTGCGATCGGTGGTGGCCGACGCCACCTCCCGCTTCGGCCTGCGGGTCGAGGTCGCCACGGTGCCGCCCCTCCCCGTGCTCGGACCCGACGGCGCGGCGGCGCTCCGCGGCTCGATCGGCGAAGCCCTCGCCAACGTCGCCAAGCATGCAGGCACCGACCGGGCCGTGGTCTTCGCCGAAGCCGAGGACGAGCGCCTCGTGGTCTCGGTGCAGGACGACGGGGCGGGCTACGACCCGGCGGTCGCCACCGAGCGCGGGCTCGCCGGGAGCGTCCGCCGCCGCATCGACGCCATCGGTGGCACCGTCGAGGTCCGCTCCCGTCCGGGCGCCGGCACCACGGTCACCGTCGAGGTCCCCCTGGAGGGCAGATGAGCTCCCGCATCAAGGTCCTGGTCGCCGACGACCACGCCGTCTGGCGGTCCGGCATGCGATCGGAGCTGGGCGAGGCCTTCTGGGTCGTCGGCGAGGCCGCCGACGCCCCCGAGGCGATCCGGCTCGCCCACCAGCTCCGTCCCGACGTGGTCGCCGCCGACCTGCGCATGCCTGACGGCGGCGGCCTGCGGGTGGCGGCCGAGCTCTCCGACGAGTTCCCCGTGGTGATCCTCACCGTGTCCGAGACCCACGACGACCTCCTCGCGGCGATCGGTGCCGGCGCCGTGGGCTACCTCGTGAAGTCCTCGTCGGTCGCAGAGATCGGCGCCGGCCTCGCCGCCGCGTCCCGTGGCGAGCCGGTCTTCTCGGCGAGCCTCGCCGCCCTCGTGCTCGGGGACTTCGCCCGGGCCGCCCGCACGCCCGACGGCCGCGCGGTGAAGGCGCTCTCCGCACGCGAGCGGGAGGTGCTGCGCCTCGTCGCCCGGGGCTCGACGTACCGGGCCGTCGGCGAGGAGCTGTTCATCGCCGAGCGCACGGTGGAGAACCACGTCCGCAACATCCTCGAGAAGCTGCGGCTGAACCGCCGGGACGAGCTGATCCGCTGGGCGGTGAAGCGCGGCCTCGACGAGTAGCGCTACCCGCCGGGGCGGATGAGCGCGCCGCCGTCGACGACGAGCGTGTGGCCGGTCATCCACGACGACAGCTCCGACGCCAGGAACAGCGCGGCGTGGGCGATGTCCTCCGGCTCGCCCAGGCGGTGCAGCGGCATGTGGCGCGCGATCTGGTCCTCGGCGGGCTCCCACAGGGCCCGGGCCATGTCGGTCTTCACGAGACCCGGCGCGATGGCGTTCACCCGCACGCCCGGCGACAGGTCGGCGGCCAGCACCTTCGTCAGGTGGATCAGCGCTGCCTTGGTGGTGTTGTAGATGCCGATCCCCGTCTCGACCGACATGCCGCCGATCGAGGCGATGTTGATGATCGCGCCGCCCTTCGCCTGCATCGACGCCTTCCAGCACTCCTGGGCCCAGACGAGCGGGCCGCGGAGGTTGACCTCCCAGGTCTTGTCGTAGCGGGGCAGGTCGATGTCGATCGACGACCCCATGTAGGGGTTGGTGGCCGCGTTGTTCACGAGCACGTCGACCCGGCCGAACGTCTCCATCGTGTGGGCCACGGCCGCTGCCGCCTGCTCGGGGTCGCCGGCGTTCGCCGCGAACACCGAGGTCTCCCCGTCGATGCCGGCCGCCGCAGCCTCGAGGGCGTCCTGCTTGCGCGAGCTGAGCACCACCTTCGCCCCGGACTCGGCGAGCACCGTGGCGATGGCCTTGCCGATCCCCTTCGAAGCGCCGGTGACCAAGGCGACCTGACCGTCGAGCCGGATGTCCATGGCGGCGCACCGTAGCCAGCCCCGCTCCCTACCGTGGACGGGGTGAACCGCCTCGCGTCGGAGTCGAGCCCCTACCTGCGCCAGCACGCCGACAACCCGGTCGACTGGCAACCTTGGGGCCCCGAAGCCATGGCCGAGGCGGAGCGGCGCGACGTGCCGATCCTGCTGTCGGTGGGGTACTCGGCCTGCCACTGGTGCCACGTCATGGCCCACGAGTCCTTCGAGGACGAGGCGACCGCGACGGTGATGAACGCCCACTTCGTCAACGTGAAGGTCGACCGCGAGGAGCGGCCCGACGTCGACGCCGTCTACATGGACGCCGTGCAGGCCATGACCGGCCGGGGCGGGTGGCCGATGACCGTGTTCCTCACCCCGGACGGTCGCCCGTTCTACGGCGGGACCTACTTCCCGCCGGCGCGCCGGGGCCAGATGCCCTCCTTCGTCGAGCTGCTCGAGGCGGTGCACGCCACGTGGACCACTGGGCGCGACCAGCTCTTCGAGCAGGCCGATCGCCTCACCGAGTCGCTCGGCCAGGGCGGTCGGCTGGCCGCGGCCGACGCGGTCGAGGGTCCGGAGGTCGTCGACCGGGCCGTGGCGGCCCTGCGCCGGGCCCACGACGACGAGTGGGGCGGCTTCGGGGCGGCGCCGAAGTTCCCGTCGCCCCAGAACCTCGACCTCGTCCTGCGGGTGGCCCGGCGACGCGACGACCCGGACCTCCTCGCTGCGGCCGAGACGACGCTGGACGCCATGGCGTCGGGCGGCATGTACGACCACCTGGGCGGCGGCTTCGCCCGCTACTCGGTCGACGAGCGCTGGGTGGTGCCCCACTTCGAGAAGATGCTCTACGACCAGTCGGGCCTGCTGCGCCTCTACCTCCACGGCCTGCACGCCACCGGGCTCGACCGGTACCGCCAGGTCGTCGAGGAGACGGTGGACTACGTGCTGCGCGACCTGCGCCTCGACGGCGGCGGCATCCCGTCGGCCGAGGACGCCGACTCCCTCGACGAGCACGGGCACAGCGAAGAGGGCGCGTTCTACACGTTCACGCCCGACGAGGTGCGGGCCGCCCTCGAGGATGCGGGCGCCGGCGACCTCGTCGACGACACCCTCGCCCACTGGGAGCTCGACCGGCCGGCGAACTTCGAGGGCCGATGGATCCCGGTGCGCACCCACCACCGCGGCGACTGGCACCGGTCCCCCGCCGTCGAGTCAGCCCGCCGGATCCTCTTCGACACCCGCGCCCGGCGACCCCGGC
>DASUEE010000281.1:0-9587 GCA_036275235.1 Acidimicrobiales bacterium
CCGGCCGACCTGGTGGGCGAGGACCCGGCCGCCGGGTGATGCGTAGGGTCGGTCCATGAGCGAGCCGCAGGTCCTGCCCGAAGCCGAGCCGATGTCCGCCGACGGGGGGCCCGCCGGCGTCCTCGTCCTCCACGGCTTCACGGGGAACCCGTCGTCGATGCGGGGGGTCGCGGAGGCGTGCGCCGCCGCCGGCCACGCCGTCGAGATGCCTCGCCTCCCCGGCCACGGGACCACGGTCGAGGACATGCTCACCACGTCGTGGGCCGACTGGTCGGCCGAGGTCGACGCCGCGTACGGCCGGCTGGCCGAGCGCTGCGAGCAGGTCGTCGTCGCCGGGCTCTCGATGGGCGGCACGCTCACGCTGTGGGTGGCGGCGCAGCACCCGGAGGTGGCCGGCATCGTGCTGATCAACGCGGCCGCCGAGGCCAGCCCGGAGCTGCGCGACGGCCTGCAGGCGATGGTCGACGCCGGCGAGACCTTCATGGACGGGGTCGGGAACGACGTCGCCGATCCCGACGTGCAGGAGTCCGCCTACGCGAAGGTGCCGATCGCGCCGCTGTTGTCGATGCTCGACGCGGTGGGCGACATCCAGGACCGCCTGCCGCAGATCACGTGCCCGGCGCTGATCATGACCAGCCCGGAGGACCACGTCGTGGCCCCGACCGCGTCGGACCACCTCGCCGCCACCCTCGGCGGACCGGTGGAGCGGGTCAGCCTCGACCGCAGCTACCACGTCGCCACGATCGATCACGACAAGGATCTGATCATCGAGCGGACCCTCGAGTTCGTCGCCCGGGTCACCACTTGACCCGAAATCCCGTCGATCCGGACCATCCGCGGTGCGAACCGACGGAATTTCCGGGTGGGGTGGGTCGCCGTAGGCTCGATCCGTGGCCGACGCCCCCATCTCCCGCGACGACGTCGCGCACGTCGCGCGCCTCGCACGGCTGACGCTGACCGACGACGAGCTCGACACGTTCACCGGCCAGCTGGCCTCGATCCTCGGGCACGCCGCCGACGTGGAGGCGCTCGACCTGGACGACGTCCCGCCCACGTCGCACCCGTACCCGCTCCAGAACGTGACCCGGCCCGACGAGGTCCGCCCGTGCCTCGACCGCGACGAGGTGCTGGCCCAGGCGCCCGCGTCCGAGGACGGCATGTTCCGCGTGCCGCCGGTGCTGGGAGAGGCGCCGTGAGCGCCGTCGAGATCGCCGAGGCCGTCGCGGCCGGCGAGCGCTCGGCCCGGTCCGTCGTCGACGAGCACCTCGCGCGCATCGACGAGCAGGAGGGTGAGGTCCACGCCTTCAACCTGGTCCTGGCGGACGAGGCGCGGGCCCGCGCCGACGAGCTCGACCGGCGCATCGCCACCGGCGGCGACGTCGGTCCGCTGGCCGGGGTCCCGGTCGCCCTCAAGGACAACCTCTGCACGCGGGGGATCCCCACCACCTGCTCGTCGCGGATCCTCGAGGGGTGGCGCCCGCCCTACGACGCCACCGTGGTGCAGCGCCTCCGCGCGGCGGGCGCCGTCGTGGTCGGCAAGACCAACCTCGACGAGTTCGCCATGGGCTCGTCCACGGAGAACTCGGCGTTCGGCCCGACCCGCAACCCCCTCGACACCGCCCGGGTGCCTGGCGGATCGTCGGGCGGGTCGGCGGCCGCCGTCGCCGCCGGCTTCGCCGCCGTGTCCCTCGGCTCGGACACGGGCGGCTCGATCCGCCAGCCCGGGGCTCTGTGCGGCGTGGTCGGGGCCAAGCCCACCTTCGGTCGCACGTCGCGCTACGGCCTCATCGCGTTCGCCTCCAGCCTCGACCAGATCGGGCCGTTCGCCCGCACGGTGGAGGACGCCGCCCTCCTCATGGAGGTCATCAGCGGCCCCGATCCCTTCGACAGCACGAGCATCCCCGAGGCGTTCCCCGACCTGCGCGGCGTGCTCGGCCGTGGTGTCGAGGGCCTGCGGGTCGGCATCGTCGAGGAGCTCATGGGCGGCGAGGGCGGCATCCAGGCCGAGGTCGAGGCCCGCACCCGCGAGGCGGCGCTCGCGCTCGAGAAGGCCGGCGCCGTCGTCGACATGGTCTCGGTGCCCGCCGCCGTCTACGGGCTGTCGGCGTACTACCTCATCGCCCCGGCCGAGGCGTCGTCGAACCTGGCCCGCTTCGACGGCGTGCGGTTCGGCCTGCGCGACGAGCGGGCGACGACGGGGGAGACCTACGACGCCACCCGCACCGCCGGCTTCGGGCCGGAGGTGAAGCGCCGCATCATGCTGGGCACGTACGCGCTCTCGTCGGGCTACTACGACGCCTACTACGGCAAGGCGCAGCGGGTCCGCACGATGATCATCCGCGACTTCGAGGCGGCCTACGAGCGCTTCGACGTGCTGCTCAGCCCGGCGTCGCCCTGCGTCGCGTTCCCCTTCGGCGACAAGACCGCCGACCCGCTCTCGATGTACCTGAACGACGTGTGCACGATCCCGTCCAGCCTCGCCGGCCACCCGGCGCTGTCCGTGCCGTTCGGCACCGGCGCCCACGACCTGCCGGTGGGCGTGCAGGTGATGGCGCCCGCACTCGGCGAGCAGGTCATGTTCCAGGTCGCGGCGGCGATCGAGGCGGCGGCCCCGGGAGCGGCGCGATGACCGACACCACCGCCCTGCCCGGCGGCTACCAGCTGGTGGTCGGCCTGGAGGTGCACGTCGAGCTGCACACCGCGACCAAGCTGTTCTGCGGCTGCCCGAACCGCTTCGGCGACGACCCGAACACGAACGTCTGCCCGGTCTGCCTCGGGCTCCCCGGCTCCATGCCGGTGCTGAACGAGAGGGCGCTGGAGCTCGCCATGCGGCTCGGCCGGGCGCTGCACTGCGAGGTGCGGCCCTCGATCTTCGCCCGGAAGAACTACTTCTACCCGGACATGCCGAAGGACTACCAGGTCTCCCAGTACGACCAGCCCACCAACGTCGACGGGCACCTCGACCTCCCCGACGGCACCCGGATCGGCATCGAGCGGGCCCACATCGAGGAGGACACGGGCAAGTCCACGCACGTGGGCGGTGGCGGGCGCATCCACGACGCCGCCTACTCCCTGGTCGACTACAACCGCTGCGGCGTCCCGCTCGTGGAGATCGTCTCCCGACCGGACTTCCGCACCAGCGAGCAGGCGAAGGCCTACGTGAACGAGCTGCGGGCGATCCTCGTGGCCACCGGGGTGTCCGACGCCAAGATGGAGGAGGGCTCGCTGCGGGTCGACGCCAACGTCTCGGTGCACCAGCCCGGCACGCCGCTCGGCACCCGCTGCGAGATCAAGAACATCAACTCGGTCCGGTCCCTCGGCCGGGCGATCGAGTACGAGGCCCGGCGCCAGATCGACCTGCTCGACTCCGGCGAGCGCGTCATCCAGCAGACCCGGCACTGGAACGAGGACGACGGGCGCACCCACACCCTGCGGTCGAAGGAGGAGGCGGAGGACTACCGCTACTTCCCCGAGCCCGACCTCGTCCCGCTGGTGCCCACCGCCACCGACGTCGACGCCATCGACGCCGCCCTCCCGGCCCTCCCGGCGGCCCAGCGGACCGCGCTCGCCGAGGCCTCCGGACGCACGCTGCCGGACGAGACGATCACGATCGTGGTCGACCGCGGGCTCGACCAGCTCGCGCTCGCCGCCGTCGCGGCCGGCGCGGACGCCGACCGCACGCTCACCCACCTGCAGCACGACCTCGACCCCGGCCAGGCGGCGAACGTGCCCGCCGAGCAGCTCGCGGAGCTGGTGCGGATGGAGACGGCCGGCGAGCTCACCGCCAGCCAGGCCAAGCAGGTGCTGGCCGAGATGGGGGAGGCCGGTGGTGAGCCCCGAGCCATCGCGGCTGCCCGCGGCTTCGAGGCGATGGACTCGAGCGAGCTCGAGGCGCAGGTCGACGACGCCATCGCCGCCAACGCCGACGCCTGGGCGAAGGTGCTCGGCGGCGAGTCCAAGGCCCAGGGCGCCATCATCGGCCACGTGATGAAGGCCACGCGCGGCCAGGCCGATGGCCGAGCGCTGAACGAGATCCTGCAGCGCCGGATCGCCTCGTCGTGAGCCCGGGGTGAGGGCGCTGGTGCTCGTCGCCGGCCTCGTCCTGGTCGCCGCCTGCGGCGGTGACGACGACGGGGCGGCGCCCGCCACCACCGACGTCGCCCGGTTCGACGGTGACGCCGACTCCGCCTTCTGCCGCGAGACCCGCGAGGCGGCCGACCGACCCGTGCTCGACCCCTTCGAGCCCGGCCTCGATCCCCGCGAGGTGGAGCTCCGCTTCCGCGCCCTGGCGCAGCGCTTCGCGGCCCTCGCCGACCTGGCACCGGAGCCGATCGCCGACGACCTCGCCCTGCTGGACGAGCGCTTCGACCAGCTGGCCACCGTCCTCGACGACGCCGACTACGACTTCGAGGCGCTCGCCGGCTCCGGCGAGGACCTCTCCGTGTTCGACGACCCGGAGCTCGCCGGCGTCGCCGCCCGGCTGTCGGCCTACCAGGAGCAGGTCTGCGCGCCGGCGCCCGGGTAGGGAGCGCCCCATGGTCGCCGTCGCCGAGCACGCCACCGAGGAGCGAACGCGCCAGCTGGCGCGCCTGCTCGACAGCCGGTTCCGGATCCCCGGGACGCCGCTGCGCTTCGGGGTCGACTCCGTGATCGGCCTCGTCCCGGGCGTCGGTGACGCCGCGGGACTCGCCCTGTCGTCGTACGTGATCCTGCAGGCGGTGGGGCTCGGTGCCCGGGGTGCCACCGTCGCCCGCATGGTGGCGAACGTGGCCATCGACGCCGTCTTCGGCTCCGTCCCGGTGCTCGGCTCGCTGTTCGACCTGTGGTTCAAGGCCAACGACCGCAACGTCGCGCTGCTCGCCCGCCACGGCACCGACCCGGCAGGGACGGCCGACTGGAGCCGTCGCTCGCTGCGGCGGACCGTCGTCGCCGTGCTCGCCGGCACGATCGTCCTCCTCCTCGCCCTCCTCGCGCTGGTCGGGTGGGTGGTGTCGCGCCTGGTCTGAGCTGTCCGGCGGTACGGTCCGAGGCGTGCCCCGCTACACCCCGCCGTCGACCCCGGGTGACGAGCCGACCCCCACGCGACGACCGCGCTCGATCCGCATCGGCGTGTGGGTCCTCCTCGTCGGGGTGCTCGCCCTCGTGTTCGTCGACGTCCTCGCCGCGGTGCTCTAGCTAGGTGAGCCACGACCCGGAGGTGCAGGTCGATGTCTTCGCCGACGTCTGGTGCCCGTTCGCGCACGTCGGGCTGCGACGGTTCGTCGAGCGGCGGGCCGAGCACGGCCGGCCGGCGAGCCTCCTGGTGCGTGCCTGGCCGCTCGAGTGGGTCAACGGGCGTCCGATGGACCCGGCCTTCATCGGGGCGGAGGTGGAGCAGATCCGGGCCACGGTGGCCCCGGACCTCTTCGCCGGGTTCGACCCCGATCGGTTCCCCACCACCACCGTCCCGGCGCTGCAGCTGACGAGCCGGGCCTACCGGGCGTCGGTCAGCACCGGCGAGGCGGTGGCGCTGGAGCTGCGGGACCGGTTGTTCGAGCGCGGCGAGGACGTCGGCGACCCCCAGGTGCTGGTCGCCGTCGCCGTCGCCCACGGCCTCGAGCCGACCGAGGGCGACGACCTGGTCCGCACCGACTGGCGCGAGGGCCAGTCGCGCGGCGTGATCGGCTCGCCGCACTTCTTCACCCCGGGTGGGAGCTTCTTCTGCCCGGCGCTCGACGTGAGCAACGTCGACGGGCACCTGCGGATCACGGCCGACCCGGCCGGCTTCGACGCGTTCGTGGCCGCCTGCTTCGCCGGCTGAACCGCCGGGAGGTCAGCGCTCGGCGCCCGCGACCGCCCACGCCCCCGAACGCCACCGCAGGGCGAGGACGCCGAGGCGGGCGAGCATCAGCACGGTGATGGCCGCCCAGACCCAACCGATGCCGAGGTCGAGCACGGAGACCGCCACGGCCAGGGGCGCCACCAGGAGGGCGGCGGCCACCATCGCCCTCGCCAGGAACGCCATGTCCCCGGCGCCGATGAGCAGGCCGTCGAGCACGAAGACGGCGCCGTTCACCGGTTGCAGGGCGGCGACGAAGAGCAGCAGGAAGCCGGCGAGCGTCAGCACCTCGGGGTCGTCCGTGAACACCTCGGGGAGCCACGGGCGCAGCGCGAGGACCAGCGCTCCGACCGCCAGGCCCGCCGCAGCGCCGAGCTCGAGCATCCGCCGCCCGACGTCCCGGGCGGTGGCCGTGTCGCCGGCCCCGAGGAACCGGCCGATCATCGCCTGGCCGGCGATGGCGATGGAGTCGAGGCCGAGGGCGAGGAAGGACCACAGCGCGAACGCGACCTCGTGGGCGGCGACGTCGGCGGCGCCGATGCGGGCGGCGAGGGCCGTGGCCACGGTCAGCGACGCCCGCAGCGCCACCGTGCGCACGAGCAGGTCCCACCCGGCGCGCCCGAGGCGGCGGATGGCGGCCAGGTCGGGCGCGAGGCCGGCGCCCAGCGCCGACGTCGCCCGGGTGATGAGCCGCAGGTAGACGAGGGCGCCGCCGGTCTGGGCGATCACCGTCGACAGGGCCGAGGCGCCGATGCCGAACCCGAAGCCGCTGATCAGCACGACCTCGATCACCAGGTTCGCCGTGGCGGCGGCGATCGCCACGACGAGCGGTGTGCGCGTGTCCTGCAGGCCCCGCAGGTAGCCGGTGCCGGCGAACGTCAGCAGCTGCGGGACGATCCCGATCGCCGAGATCCGCAGGTAGATCAGCGCGTTGGTGCGGACCGCCCCCGTGCCGCCGAGGAGCTCCACGATCGGCCCGGCGAGGACGAGCACGGCGGCGGTGACGACGACCCCGATCGCCGCCGCCAGCCACAGCCCCTGCACCGCCTGGTGGGCGGCCTCCCGCTCCTGCCGGGCCCCGAGCAGGCGGGACACGGCGGCGGTCGTGCCGTAGGCGAGGAAGATGAAGATGGCGTACCCGGTGAGGAGCGCGGACGACGCGATCGCCAGGCCGGCGAGCTCGTCCGTCCCGATCCGGCCCACCACGGCCGTGTCGGCGAGCACGTAGAGGGGCTCGGCGACCAGCGCACCGAACGCCGGGACCGCCAGGCGGGCGATCTCCCGGTCGTGTCGCGAGCGCAGGGCGGGCACGATCCGGATCCTCTCACCGAGGACCTGCCGCGTAGCCTTCCGTCGTGCCCTCCGACGACACCGCCGAGACCACCGTCGACATCAAGCCCCGGTCCCGCGACGTGACCGACGGGATGGAGCGGGCGCCGGCCCGGGCGATGCTGCGGGCCATCGGCATGACCGACGACGACTGGGACAAGCCCCAGATCGGTGTGGCGTCCTCGTGGAACGAGGTGACGCCGTGCAACATGCCCCTCGACCGGCTGGCCAAGCGGTCGAAGGTCGGCGTGCGCGACGCCGGCGGCTTCCCGATCGAGTTCGTCACCGTTGCCGTGTCCGATGGCATCTCGATGGGGCACGAGGGGATGCGCGCCTCGCTCGTGTCCCGCGAGGTCATCGCCGACTCGGTCGAGACGGTGATGCACGCCGAGCGGCTCGACGGCCTGCTCACCTTCGCCGGTTGCGACAAGTCGCTCCCCGGCATGCTGATGGCCGCGGCGCGCATCAACGTTCCGAGCGTGTTCCTCTACGCGGGCTCGATCCTGCCCGGCCACCACAACGGCCAGGCGCTCGACATCGTCTCCGTCTTCGAAGCGGTCGGCGCCCGCGCCGCCGGCACCATCGACCAAGCCGAGCTCGACGCCATCGAGCGCAACGCCTGCCCCACCGAGGGCGCCTGCGCCGGCATGTTCACCGCCAACACCATGGCTTCGGTGTCCGAGGCGCTCGGCATGTCGCTGCCCGGCAGCGCCAGCGCCCCCGCCCCCGACCGCCGTCGCGACGACCTCGCCTACGAGAGCGGCAAGGCCGTGATGGAGCTGATCCGCAAGGGCATCCGCCCCCGCCAGATCATGACCCGCGAGGCGTTCGAGAACGCCATCGCCGTCGTCATGGCGCTGGGCGGCTCCACCAACGCCGTGCTCCACCTGCTGGCCATCGCCTACGAGGCCGAGGTCGAGCTCGACCTGTCGGTGTTCAACGAGATCGCCGCCAAGGTGCCGCACATCGCCGACACCAAGCCGCACGGGAAGTACCACATGGTCGACGTCGACCGCATCGGTGGCGTGCCGGTCGTGATGAAGCACCTCCTCGACGCGGGCCTGCTCCACGGCGACTGCCTGACGGTCACCGGCAGGACGGTGGCCGAGAACCTCGCCGACATCGCCCCGCCCGCCCCCGATGGCGACGTCATCCACCCACTGTCGGACCCGATCCACGACATCGGCGGCATCGCCGTGCTCAGCGGGTCGCTGGCGCCGAACGGCGCGGTCGTCAAGGTCGCCGGCATCGACTTCACCGAGTTCGAGGGTCCGGCGCGCGTGTTCGACGGGGAGCAGGACGCCATGGACGCGGTGCTCGCCGGCCGCATCGACAGCGGCGACGTCGTCGTGATCCGGTACGAGGGCCCCAAGGGCGGCCCGGGCATGCGCGAGATGCTCGCGATCACCGGCGCCATGAAGGGGGCCGGGCGGGGCGGCGACGCCGCCCTCATCACCGACGGCCGCTTCTCGGGCGGCACCCACGGGTTCTGCATCGGACACGTGTCGCCGGAGGCCGTCGACGGCGGGCCCATCGCACTGGTCCAGGAGGGCGACCGCATCCGCATCGACGTCCGGGGCCACACCATCGACCTCCTCGTCGACGACACCGTCCTCGAGGAGCGCCGGAAGGCCCTGAAGCACCCCGAGCCCCGGTACACCAAGGGCGTGCTGGCGAAGTACGCCCGGCTGGCCACCGGAGCGGAGAAGGGCGCCGTCACCGAGGCCTGACGAGGATGTGACGCATCCCACGTCCATTTGTGTTCTGGCGCGCGACTCGGTAGGTATGTCCGGGACGTGGCCTCCATGACCACCAGCGCCCAGGACACCTCCCTCGCGTACCGGCTCGCCCGGCTCGAGGACGGTCCGGCGCTCTGGTCCCTCGCACGTTCGAACGGGCTCGACGAGAACTCGCCCTACGCCTACCTGCTGTGGAGCGAGTACTTCCGCCGCACCACCGTCGTGGCCGCCGGCGCCGACGCCGCAGTGGCCGGGTTCGTGATGGCGTTCCTGCGCCCCGACGAGCCCTCCACGGTGTTCGTCTGGCAGGTCGGCGTCGCCGCCGACCACCGCCGACGCGGGATCGCCGGGCGCCTGCTCGACGAGCTGTTCGAGCGCACGGGTGCGACCGCCATGGAGGCCACGGTGACGCCGAGCAACTCGGCGTCGGAGACCCTCTTCCGCCGCTTCGGCGAGCGGCACGGCCTGGCCGTGTCGGTGGAACCGCTCTTCGGTGAGGAGCTGTTCCCCGCGGGGCACGAGGCGGAGCACCGGTTCCGCCTCGCGCCCGCCGACGCCTGAGGGCCTCCGCCGCACGTGGCCTCCACGTGCTGCCAGCCGACATCCGACGACCCCACGAGGGGACACCCCATGAGCATCTTCGAACGTCTCGAATCAGAGGTCCGCGGCTACTGCCGGTCGTGGCCCGCGGTCTTCCGGTC
>DASUEE010000282.1:0-3716 GCA_036275235.1 Acidimicrobiales bacterium
CGAGAGGGTGCCGAAGCGGGTGGGGGCGCCGTGCACCTCCACGCCCTGCCCGTACCAGGTGGTGGGCAGCATCGACGCCAGCGCGAGGCCGTCCTCCGTCTCGCGCACGAGCATCGCCCGGACGAAGTTGAGCAGCTCGGCAGCGGCCCAGCCGTGGTGCCCGTCGCCCATGCACCCGCCGGCGACTCGCGGGTGGATCGCCTCGGGCCAGGTCCAGGTGGGCGTGGCGCTCGACAGGAACCAGTCGAGCCGGTCGAGGGCGCGTCGGTCCCCGCCGAGCAGCTCGACGAACGCCAGCTGGAGCGTGAGGTACGTGCCGAGGCCGGTGTGGCTGATGCCCTGGTAGAAGGCCTCGTCGATGCAGAACCGCTCGCGCGCCACGTCGAGCGTCGCCTGCATGCGCCGGTCGTCGGCGGGGAGCAGCTGCAGCGGCCATGCAGCGACGAGCGACCCGATGATGCCCGGGTCGATGCGCCGGCGGGGCCCGGCAGGCACGGCGTCGGTGCCGAGGCGCTCGGCGGCCAGGGCGATCGACGCCTGCACGTCGGCGGTCATCGACCGCAGGAACGAGGTGGCCTGCCCGGCCGCCTCCTCCTCCCCGCCGGCGTGGAGCAGGCGGGCGCCGTCACGGAGGCCGGCCAGCGCCCAGAAGTCGTCCCAGTAGAAGTAGTCGTGCGGTCCGAGGTGCTCGGCCGAGATGCCGGGCGGCAGCAGCCCGCGCAGAGCCGGGTCGGCGCGACGGCGCCCCCGCCGCTTGCGCTCGATCCACTGGATGCCGGCGACCACCGACGGCAGCACCTCGTCGAGGAGGGCGCGATCGTGCGTGAGGTCCCAGTGGTGGGCGAGCGCCCAGATGGCGGCGCCGTTGGCGTCCCACTCGAGGCGCTGCGAGAAGAAGAACCCGTCGCTGCGCTGGCGGGAGGGGAACGTGGCGAGCACCTGGCGCGCCTCGTCGTGGAACCCGTAGCGGTCGAGCGCGGACAGGAGGTAGGCGGCGTCGCGGAACCAGAAGCGGTGGTACGTGCGCGGGCCGGGGGTGACGTCGTCGCCGTCGTGGAACAGGAGCAGGTAGCGCCGGTTGGCGTCGACCGCCGACTGCAGGCGCTCGTCGGGGAGCACGAGGCGCATCCCGCGGTCGGTGTGGGAGCGCCACCCGTTGGCCACCTGCTCGGCCGTCGGCAACGCCTCGGGGAACATCGACGCCTTCCGCACGCGACGGCGAGCACGGCCTTCGAGCCGGGTGCGGGGCTCGGGCTCGAGCGGCAGCGCCACCCGGAGCGTCGTGCGGTGCGTGAGGGGGTAGACGAACGCGGCCTGGGCCATGCCGGCCGTGTCGTGGAGGTCGGCCGGGAACGCCGGTGCGGTCTCCCCGGCGAACACCTTCCCCGCGCAGTCGCCGTCGTGGAAGGTGGACGCGGCCACCGCGTTCGGCGTCCGGGGCAGCAGCATCGCGACGCGCCCGTCGACGGTGACCGTCGTGCCGTGGAGGCCGATGCGCTCGATGACCGACAGCCCCTCGCCGTTGTAGGGGCGCACCGCCAGCGCGAGGGCGACGGGCACCGCCGAATCGTTCTCGATCTCGACGATGGCCAGCTCGCCGCCCCCGTCGGACGCGGTGGCCCGGACCGCGTAGGCGCGGTGGATGATGTCGCCGCCCGGCACCCGCATGCGGGTCTCGACCACCGGCGAGTCCCCCACGAGCGCCTGGCGCACGTTCGCCTCCTGCGAGGGCACGTGCCAGCGGTCCTCGGCGCCGATCCACCAGTCGAGCGACCACGAGTCCTGCCAGGGGGACACCAGGCCCCGGGCGTCGACCACGGCCTCGTAGGGCGAGCCGACGTTGCCGATCATCGTCCAGTTGCGGCCGGTGAGGTTCGACAGGAACGGCAGGTGGCCGCGGGGCACGAACGCCGGCGAGGCGGGATCGATCTGGCGGCGGATCCAGTACGGCCACACCCAGTCGGTGCCCAGCTGGCTGGCCGCCCGGGTGCGAAGGGCGCGGAACACGGTGCGGGCCCCGATGGGCAGCATCTCGCCGGGGGGCTGGATCTCCAGGTGCTCGCCCAGGCGCTGGAACGTGGACAGGTGGCGGATGGTGTCGTCGTCGATGCGGAGGCGACCGAGCAGCCGCCGCACCGCCCAGGTGCGGGCGCTCACGCGAGGCCGTGGAGCTCGGGACGGCTGGCGCGGTGCAGCAGCCGCTCGTACGCGTCGCGCGCGCTGGCGCCCTCGTGGCAGACGGCCACCACCTGGTCGGTGATCGGCGCCTCCACCCCGGCCTGGCGCGCCATCTCCTGCACGGCACGGCAGCTCTTGACGCCCTCGGCCACCTGGTCCATCTCGGCGATGACCTCCTCGATGGTCATGCCCTCGCCGAGCTTCTGGCCCACGGTGCGGTTGCGGGACTGCGGCGAGATGCAGGTGGCGATGAGGTCGCCCATGCCGGCGAGCCCGGCGAAGGTGAGCGGGGATCCGCCGTAGGCCACGCCGATGCGGGTGATCTCGGCGAGGCCCCGGGTCATGAGCGACGCCCGCGTGTTGTCGCCGGTGCCCAGCCCGTCGGCCATGCCGGCGGCGATGGCGATGACGTTCTTGCACACGCCACCGAGCTCGCAGCCCACGAGGTCGACGTTCGTGTAGACGCGGAAGCGCTCGCCGGCGAACAGCTCCTGCAGGGACTCCGCCACGGCGAGGTCCTGCATGGCCAGGACGGTGGCCGTGGCTGCGCCGTCCATGATCTCCTTCGCCAGGTTCGGCCCGCTGAGCACGCCCACCGGGTGGCCGGGCAGCACCTCGTGCGCCACCTGGCTCATTCGCAGGCCGGTGTCGAGCTCGAGGCCCTTGGTGAGGCTGACCACCGGCACCCACGGCCGGATGTGGGGCGCGGCATCGGCGAGCGTCGCACGGAAGCCCTGCGAGGGCACGCCCATCACCACGAGGTCGGCGCGGTCGAGCGCCTCGGGCAGGCTCGACGTGGCCCGCAGCTCGGGGTGCAGCTGGTGGTTCGGGAGGTAGCGCAGGTTGCGGTGCTGCTCGTCGACCTGCCGAGCGGTCTCGTCCGACCGGGCCCACAGCACCGTCGGCGCCTTCGCCGCGCACAGGTGGGCGACCGTGGTCCCCCAGGAGCCGCCGCCGAGCACGGCGACGTTGATCGGCGACATGGGGCGCACCCTAGTGAGGTGCCGGCAGAGGGTCCCGGTGACGGGCGCCGTCCGTACACTCCCCCGGGCATGGCCGTCCCCGACACCGCCGTCGTCGTCCCGGTGAAGGACTTCACCCAGGCGAAGGTGCGGCTCGCCGCCGAGCTCGACGCCGGCGAGCGGGCGGAGCTCGCCCGGGAGATGGCGGCCATCGTGCTGCGCGCCGCCGCGCCGCTCCCGGTGGTCGTGGTGTGCGACGACGAGGACGTCCGCGGCTGGGCCCAGGGCCAGGGCGCCGAGGTGATCTGGACGCCGGGTCTCGGGCTCGACGGGGCGGTCCAGGCCGGCGTGGTCGAGCTCGCCGCTCGCGGGGTCCGCACCGCCGTCGTCGCCCACTCCGACCTGCCCCTCGCCACCTCCCTCGACTGGGTCGGCGCCACCGAGGGCGCCACGCTCGTCCCCGACCGGCGCCTCGACGGCACCAACGTCATCGCCGTGCCCGCCGCTGCCGGCTTCCGCTTCGCCTACGGCGCCGGGTCCTTCCGCCGCCACCGCGCCGAGGGGCTGCGGCTCGGC
>DASUEE010000283.1:0-7742 GCA_036275235.1 Acidimicrobiales bacterium
CGGCGGACCCGGGCCGTCATCCGCCCGTGGCGGGCGTGGAAGGTCCGGATGCGGGGGTGGGCCGCGGCCTCGGGCACCGGTCCATCGTGCCGGGCACCGGCCGTGGGCGCCGATTCGTCAACGATTCTGGACGCGCAGCGAGCTGGGACCACGACGCTGCGTGGTCTCCGGGGTACCATCCGGTTCGCCGATGGGCGGCGGTGCGCCGGGAGAGGTCTGCCCATGGGGCTGCGTGGAGGGGAGAACCGGTTCGGCACGGCCGTCGGCGTCGTCCTCGCGGTCGCGCTGGCGCTGGCCTCGGCGGTCCCGGCCGGGGCGCAGAGCGACGCGCAGCGCGAGCGCGACGCCGTCCGCGACCAGCAGGATCGCCTCGCCGGCCAGCTCGACGTCCTGCAGGCCACCGACGCCGAGGTGGCGGCGGCGCTCGACGAGCTCGACGCGGCGGTCGCCGCCCAGCAGGCCGCGCTCGATGCGGCCGTGGATGCGGCCGATGCGGCGGCCCGCGACGAGCGACGGGCCGAGCGCGAGCTCCGGGCCGCCCACCGCGACGTCGAGGCGCTCGAGCAGGCCATCGCCGAGATGGCGGTCGCCTCCTACGTGCACCCGCCCACCGCCGACCTCGTCCAGAGCCTGCAGGCCCCCACGCTCTCCGATGCCCTGAAGCAGCAGGTGTTCCTCGCCGCCCGGGCCCAGCGCGACCTCAGCCTCCTCGACCTGCTCGAGGTCGCCGAGGCCGAGGCGGCCCGGCGGGCCGACGAGCTCGCCGCCGCCACCGTCGCCGCCCAGGAGGCCGTCGCCCAGGCCGACGCCGAGCTGGCCCGCCTCGACGCCGAGCGGGAGCACCAGGTCGACTTCGCGGTCGAGCTCCAGGGCCGCATCGACGGCGCCCTCGCCGAGGCGGCTGCCCTCGCCGACCTCGACGCCGACCTGTCGGCGCAGATCGTCGCCGAGCAGGAGGCCCTGCTCGCCCGCCTCCCGCCGGTGCCACCGCCCCCGGTCCCGGACACGGTGTCGGTGCCCGACGAGCTCGCGGCACCTCCGGTCGCGCCGGCGCCGTCGCCCGAGCAGGCCGACGACGACGAGCCGGCACCGACCACGGTCCCGCCCACCCCCACCACCCGGCCGCCCTCGCCCACCACGATCCCGAGCTCGGTCACCCGCCCTCGCACGCCCACCCCGCCGCTGCGCACCGTGGGCGGCCTCACCGTGCACGAGGAGATCGCCGACGACGTCGAGGCGATGCTGGCCGCCGCGGCCGCCGACGGCATCACCTTCGGCGGCAGCGCCTACCGCAGCACCGAGCGACAGATCCAGCTCCGCATCGCCAACTGCGGGCCCACCGAGTACGACGTCTGGTATCGCCCCGCCAGCAGCTGCTCACCGCCCACCGCGGTCCCCGGCCGGTCGATGCACGAGCTCGGCCGCGCCCTCGACCTCACCTACGACGGCCGGCTCATCACCACCCGGGCGAACGACGGCTTCCGCTGGCTCGCCGAGAACGCCGCCTCCTACGGGCTGTTCAACCTGCCCAGCGAGCCCTGGCACTGGAGCACCACCGGCGGCTGAGCCGGCACCCCGGATCGTCCGTTCTGGGGTGCGTGTTCCCCCGCATGCGCGGGAATCGGTATCCCAGAACGATCAGAAGGCGCCGTGGCGGCCCTCGCCGGCGGCGAAGCGGGCGGCCCCCTCGAGGGTCTCGCCCGAGCGCACCGTCGCCAGGCCGAGCTCGGTCTCGCGGGCGAGGGCGGCCCACTCGGGCAGCGACCACTGGTCGAGCGCCGAGGTCCGGTCGGAGCGCAGGCATCGCTGCGGGAACGCCGCCAGCTGCTCCGCCAGCTCGAACGCGCCCTGCAGCGCGCCACCCGGCTCGGTGATCCGGTTCGCCAGCCCCCACGACTCGGCCTCGGGGCCGAGCACCGGTCGGCCGGACAGGATCATGTCCATCGCCCGGCCCTGCCCGACGATGCGGGGCAGCCGGACCGTGCCGCCGTCGACGAGCGGCACGCCCCACCGACGGCAGTAGACGCCGAAGGTGGCGTCCCGGGCCGCGACCCGCAGGTCGCACCACAGCGCCAGCTCGAGCCCGCCGGCCACCGCGTGGCCCTCGACCGCGGCGATCACGGGCTTCGAGAGCCGCAGGCGGGTGGGGCCCATCGGTCCGAGGGACCGGGGGTCGGGCTCGTCGCCCATGTCGTCGATGCGGTTGCCGTCGCCGGTGGCGACCGCCTTCAGGTCGGCGCCCGCGCAGAACGTGCCACCGGCCCCGGTGAGGATGGCCACCGAACGGGCGTCGTCGGCGTCGAAGTCCAGGAACGCCTCGTGGAGCGCCCGGGCCGTGGGCCCGTCCACCGCGTTGCGCACGTCGGGCCGGTCGATCGTCACCACCGTGGTGGCGCCTCGGTGCTCGATGCGCACGGTGTCCACGGTCACCCCTTCGCCGTCGACCGGGTCCGCCCCGGCTGCGCGGTCTTCTCGATGAACTCGATGATCTTGCCGGCGACGTCGATGCTGGTGGTCTGCTCGATGCCCTCCAGCCCGGGGGAGGAGTTCACCTCCATGACCACCGGGCCGTGGTTCGAGCGCAGGAGGTCGACACCGCAGACGTTCAGGCCCATGGTCTTGGCGGCCCGCACGGCAGTCGAGCGCTCCTCCGGCGTGAGCTTGATCTTCTCGGCGGTCCCGCCCTGGTGCAGGTTGGACCGGAAGTCACCCGGCGCCCCCTGCCGGCGCATCGACGCCACGACGCGACCGCCCACGACGAACGCCCGGATGTCGGCGCCCTTGGCCTCCTTGATGAACTCCTGCACGAGGATGTTCGCGTCGAGCTGGCGGAACGCGGCGATGACGGACTCTGCCGCCTTCTTCGTCTCGGCCAGCACCACGCCCACGCCCTGCGTCCCCTCGATCAGCTTGACGATGAGCGGCGCGCCGCCCACCAGCTCGATGAGGCCGTCGATGTCCTTGGTGGAGTGCGCGATGCCGGTCACCGGCAGGCCGATGCCGTTGCGGGACAGCAGCTGCAGCGAACGGAGCTTGTCGCGCGACCGCGAGATCCCCTGGCTCTCGTTCGTGGGGAACACGTTCATCATCTCGAACTGCCGGACCACCGCGGTGCCGTAGAAGGTGTGGCTGGCGCCGATGCGGGGGATGATGGCGTCGTAGCCCTCGAGCTCCTGGCCCGCGTAGCGGATCGCCGGCTTGTGCGACGTGATGTCGATGACGCAGCGCAGGTAGTCGATGACCCGCACGTCGTGGCCCCGTTCCTCTGCCGCCTCCTTCAGCCGCATCGTCGAGTACAGGTTGGCGTTGCGCGACAGGAGACCGATCTTCACAGGGCGCCGACGCTACTTCGGGGGGTGGTGGCGGTCCCCGCCCAGCAGGTACGACCTGCCGGGGTCCACCAGCAGCCGGCGTGCCATGCCGGTGCGACCCAGCAGCATGCGGAACCCCATCTGGTCGCGGTTCGTGAGCGTGAGCTCGATGCGGTGCTGCGTGCCGTCGAGGGCGATGGTCGCCTCGATGACGGGGCGGACCTCGACGTCGCCGTTCGAGGAGCGGACCTCACGCTCCTCGACGAGCGGTGCCTCCGCCGTGACGATGTGGAGGTCGTCGTGCTGGCGCGGGTGGAGCTGGAAGCGGACCCACGTGCGGTCGTCGCGCTCGAAGGGCTCGACGTCCCACGCGTGGATGGCCGACGTGCGGGCCCCGGTGTCGACCTTGGCCTTGATCCACTCGTCGCCGAGCAGCTCGGGCACCCGGATCCACTCGCGCCAGCCCACCACGGTGCGGGCGTCGCTCACAGGCGGCTCCGCAGCCAGTCGACGACCAGCTCCATGCCCTGGCGCCGATGTCCCTCCAGGTAGTGGGGTGCGCCGGGCAGCTCTTCGTAGGTGACGTCCTCGGCGCCGGAGACCTCGGCCAGCTCGCGGGCCTGGTGGACGCGGATCTCGGTGTCTGCCGTGGGGTGCACGACGAGGGTCGGCACGGTGACGTCGGGCAGGTTGGTCGCCATGCGGGCGTGGCTCGACAGGCCCGACCACGTCGACAGCCAGCCGCGCGGCGTCATCACCCGCCCGAGGCCGAAGCTGCCGTGGTTCGCGTCGAGCGGGTCGGGGAAGGCGAAGATCGATCCCGGTGCCCGGCCCGGGGTGCAGCGGTCGTCCGGGTCGATGTCGGGGTCGAGGTAGGCGGGATCGGCCAGGGTGCGGTACACGGTGAGGTAGCGGCCGAAGACCGCCCGCCGGCGGAGCTGGTTCCACTCGTGCGAGCCGAGCTCGGCCGCGGCGGCGAGCGTCCGGAACTCCTCGGACCGGGCGATCTCCGAGCGGGCGATGGCATCGATGCGTGCCACCCGGGCGCGCTGGGCCTCCCGGTAGCGGTCGAGCCAGGCCGGGTCGTAGCTGGAGGCCTCCGGGAACGGACGCCAGCCGTTGTCCGGGTGGTACATGTCGAGCGCGGGGTCGACGCTGAACGGGTCGGCCTCGTCGGTGACCGACGGGTCGATCACCTGCAGCATGAACACCCCTTCTCCGGGGTGCGCGGCGAGGGCCACGAACGCGTCGCCGAGGTGGCGGCCCTCCCGCTCGGACGCGGCCTGGGCCTCGGCCATCAGCGAGCCCCCGCCGGAGTTCCCGAGCAGGACCACCCGGTGCGCGCCGCGCCGGCGCATCGCCTCGACGGCGGTGTCGACGTCGACGGCTGCCAGCTCGTGGCGGCAGTCGGTGTCGTTGTTCACGTAGCGGGTGGCGAAGCCGAACGCGGCGTAGCCGGCGGCGGCGAGGAGCGGGCAGGCGTAGTGGGTGGAGAAGTCGCCGCGGGGGTGTGAGAGGACGACGGCCGTCTTCCACGGGGTGCCGGCCGGCGGTGTCCAGAGGATGCCGCGCACCACCGCGCCGTCGGGGGAGATGAGGGCCATCGGCTCCCGGCCGACCTCGACGTGGGGGTCGTCGGCGGGGTCGGGCCAGTAGCCCAGGAACGCCCGGCGGTCAGCCGGCCACCAGAGGCCCGGCACTCAGGTCGTGGGGATGCCGGCGGCGGCCCCGACCGGCTCGCCCTGCAGGCGGGCGGCGTGCTCGGCCGCCGAGTGGAACACCGGCGATGGCGGGGTCTCCAGCTCCGGGTCGTCGCTGCGCAGCACGGCCAGCGCGTGGTCCCTGTCGGCCTGCGTGTACGGCGCGGTGTCGGTGCAGAACTCGACGAGGATGCCGTTCGGGTCGACGGTGTAGATGCTCGTGCAGAACCCGTGGTCGATCTCCATGACGTCGATGCCGGCGTCGAGCCACTGCGTGCGCCGGCGGGCGATGTCGTCGAGGTCGGCTGCGGCGAAGGCGACGTGGTTCACCCAGATCTCGAGGCCGAGGTCGGTGGAGATGCCGGTCTTCGGGTCGGCCATGCGCTCGTCGTGCAGCTCCCAGAAGGCGATGAGCGGCGCGCTGTTCTCGCTTCCGTCGTGGCCCTCCATGGCGTAGAAGAGGTGCTTCGCCCAGCCTCCGGGTGCGTCGGTGGGCGCGGCAACCGCCTTGACCAGCTCGAAGCCGAGCACCTCGGCGTAGAACCGGTGCGTGGCCTGCATGTCGCGGGAGGCGAACGCCAGGTGGTGGTAGCCCATCTCGATCCCCTTCGAGTCGACCCCGGGTGGTCGGCGGCAGTCTCGCACAGGTGGCGGCAGGCGTACCCTGGTGCCCATGTTCCTGGGAGAGGACCTGCTCGCCTGGCTGGTGCTCGCCATCGGGGGCGCCATGGCCGTCGGCTCGATCCTCGCCGTGGTCCGTCCGCCCGAGCAGGTGAGGGAGGGCGACCTCGAGGCTGCGCCGGTGGGCCGCAGCATCGCCTTCGCGGTGGTCGGGGCGATCGGCGCCCTGTGGGCCCTCGCCAGCCTCGTCTCGGGCTGAGCGGAACGTAGCGGCTGCCAGGGACCCTCGAAACTGGCAGCGGCTCCGTTGCGCGCTACTGGGCCAAGGGGCGGCTGGCGGTCTCCGGGCGGGGGTCGGTGCGACGCACGTCGAGCCCCAGCGACTGCAGCGTCTCGAGCGGCCGGTTGTAGCCGCGCTCGAGGTGGTGCACGCCCTCGATGACCGAGGACCCGTCGGCCACGGCGGCGGCGATGACGCCGGAGAAGCCGGCCCGCAGGTCGGGGATCTCGACGTGGGCGCCGCGCAGCCGCGACACGCCCCGCACGACGGCCGAGTGGACGGCGTTGGAGTCGTGGAAGCGGCACGCCGGCCCGCCCAGGCAGGTGGTGAACAGCTCGATCTCACCGCCCATCGCCTGCACCACGGTGGCGGGGTAGCGGATGCGGTCCTCGAACACGGTCTCGTGGAGGACGGACATGCCCTCGGCCTGGGTCATGAGCACGAACAGCGGCGACTGCCAGTCGGTCATGAAGCCCGGGTGGGTGTCGGTGTGGATCGCGATGGCGCTGAGCCCGGTGCCGGGATGGGCGCTGATCCAGTCGTCGTCGATCTCGAGCTCGGCGCCCATCCGCTGCAGGGTGGAGATCGCCGTGACCATGCGCTCCTGCGAGCACCCGCCCACGCGCACCTGGCCGCCCGTGACCAGGCCGGCGACGAGGTAGGAGAACGCCTCCAGGCGATCACCCTCCAGGCGGGTGGTGGCGCCGTGCAGGTGGTCGACGCCGTCGACCACGAACCGGCGGCCGGGGCTGAGCTCGACGCGAGCGCCCATGCGCTGGAGGAACAGCGCGAGCTCGATGATCTCCGGCTCGGTGGCGGCGTTGTTGAGCACGGTGCGACCCTCGGCGAGCGCGGCGGTGAGCAGCACCGTCTCCGTCGCGCCGACCGACGGGTAGGGCAGCGTGATCTGGGTGCCGACCAGGCGGCCCGCGACCTTCGCCCGCACGCCGTCCTCGGTCTCCACGACCTCGGCGCCGAAGGCGCGCAGCGCCTCCACGTGGAAGTCGACCGGGCGCGCCCCGATCCGGTCGCCGCCGACGAGCGGGACGAACGCCTCCTGCCGGAGGTGGAGCAGCGGGCCGAGCAGCAGGATCGGGATGCGGTTCAGGCCCGAGTAGCGCTGGGCGACCTCGGCATCGATGTCGGCGGTCGGGGAGATCGTGATGACGTCGCCGTCGAGGTCGACGCCGACCCCGAGCGACTGCAGCACGTCGGTGGTGATCCCGACGTCGCCGACGGCCGGCACGTTGCGGATGGTCGACGGCGACGAGCCCATGATCGCCGCCACCATGTGCTTGGTGATGGCGTTCTTCGAGCCGGCCACGAGGACGTCGCCGCGAAGCGGCCCCGACGGCTGCACCGCCCACGCCGTGGGAACCGCTGCGGTCTCGGCCGGGATCATGGGCTGAGCCTACGACCGGCCCCCGCCGGTTTCAGAGGGCGGCGGCGAGGTCGGCGTTCATCCGCTCGAGCGCCCGGTGGGCGGCGCCGGCGACGTCGTCGAGGCCTTCGTCCTGCCAGGCGGCCGTGATCGCCCGGCTCGAGGAGACCAGCACCCCCCGGCCGTCGGGCCGGCGGCCGGCGACGGCGTCGGCGGCCGAGGCGCCCTGCGCTCCGTAGCCGGGCACGAGGAAGACGGTGGCGGGCATGCGCTCGCGCAGCGCCCGGGCGTGGTCGGGGTAGGTGGCGCCGACCACGGCGCCGACCGCGCTCAGCCCGCACGAGCCGAGCCGGATCGACCCCCACGCCGCCACCCGGTCGGCCATCGCGTCGGCCACCGTGGCCTGCCCCGCGGCGAGGTCCTGGAGCTCGCCGCTCCCCGGGTTCGAC
>DASUEE010000284.1:0-2103 GCA_036275235.1 Acidimicrobiales bacterium
GTCCACCCCGGCTACGGCTTCCTCAGCGAGAACCCGGCGCTCGCCCGGGCGTGCCGGGAGGCGGATCTGACCTTCGTCGGGCCGGGGGTGCACCAGCTGGAGACCTTCGGCGACAAGCTCCGCGGGCGGGCGGCGGCCGAGGCCGCCGGAGTTCCCGTCCTCGCCGCCACGTCCGGCGCCACCGACCTGGCCAGCGCCGAGGCGTTCCTCGACGAGCACGGCGCGCTCATGGTGAAGGCGGTGGCCGGTGGCGGCGGACGGGGGATGAGGATCGTGACCGAGCGGGGCCAGCTCGCCGAGGCGCTGGCCGCGTGCGCACGCGAGGCGGAGCTGGCCTTCGGGGATCCGGCGGTCTACGTCGAGGAGCTGCTCGTCGGTGCCCGCCACATCGAGGTCCAGATCGCCGGGGACGGCGACCGCGTCGAGCACCTGCACGAGCGTGACTGCACGCTCCAGCGCCGCCGGCAGAAGGTGGTCGAGACGGCGCCGGCGTGGACGCTGCCGGCCGAGCTGCGGGTGCGGTTGCAGGACGCCGCCGTGCGCCTCGGCGAGCACGTCGGGTACGACTCCGTCGGCACCGTCGAGCTGCTCGTCGAGGACGACCGGTTCGCGTTCCTCGAGTGCAACGCCCGCCTCCAGGTCGAGCACACCGTGACCGAGGAGGTAACCGGCGTCGACCTCGTCCGGCTGCAGCTCGGCCTCGCCGCCGGCCAGCGCCTCGGGGCGCTCGGGCTGTACTCGGCGCCGTCGCTGCGTGGCGTCGCGCTGCAGGCACGGGTCCTGATGGAGTCCGTCGGACCCGGTGGCGAGCCGGTGCCGGCCGGCGGGAGGATCACGTCGGTGCACGTGCCGGACGGTGTGCGCGTCGACACCCTCGCCGAGGATCCCGGCGACCTCGCCGGCTACCGCACCAGCGCTCGCTACGACTCGCTGCTCGCCAAGGTCGTCGTGCACGCCGACGAGCCCGCCGCCCTCCTCGATGCTGCCGCCCGTGCGCTCGACGACCTGCGGTTCGAGGGCGTCGACACGAACGCGCCCTTCCTCGCCACGCTGCTCCGCGACCCTGCCGTGCGGTCCGGCGAGATCGACACGGTGTGGTTGGAAGCGAACGGCTCTCGCCTGGCCGGTGCGACGGAGTCGCTGCCGGTTGCGGAGGGCGGTGCAACGGAGCTGCTGCCAGAACAGGAGGGGGTGCTGGCGGTTCGGGCGCCGATGCAGGGGACCGTGGCCGCGGTGGACGTGGCGGTCGGGACCGAGGTCCTCGCCGGCGCCACGGTGGCCGTCCTCGAGGCGATGAAGATGGAACACCTGGTGGTCGCTCCTGCGTCCGGGGTGGTCCGTGCGGTGCACGTCGCCGTCGGCGACGGCGTCCCGGCCGGCCACCGACTCCTCGACCTCGAGCCGGCGGAGGTGGGCGCTGCGGCCGCTCAGGCCGAGGCCGACGGCGACCTCGACGAGGTCCGCGCCGACCTGGCCGAGGTGCGCGAGCGCCACGCGTTCGGCCTCGACGAGCACCGCCCCGAGGCCGTCGAGAAGCGCCACCGGCTCGGCAAGCGCACGGCGCGCGAGAACGTCGAGGACCTGATCGATCCCGGCTCGCTGATCGAGTACGGCCCGCTCGTCGTCGCTGCCCAGCGGAAGCGACGCAGCATCGAGGAGCTGCGGGAGAAGACGCCCGGCGACGGCCTGGTCGCGGGGATCGCCACCGTCGGGGGCCATGCCGTGGCCGTCGCCTCCTACGACTACACGGTGCTGGCCGGCACCCAGGGGCTGAACAACCACCGCAAGAAGGACCGGCTGTTCGAGATCGCCGAGCAGCAGCGCCTGCCGCTCGTCTTCTTCACGGAAGGTGGCGGTGGGCGGCCGGGCGACACCGACGGCACCGGGGTCGCCGGCCTCGACTGCCTCGCGTTCCACTACATGGGTCGGCTGTCCGGCCTCGTCCCGCTGGTCGGCGTCGCCAGCGGCCGCTGCTTCGCCGGCAACGCCGCCCTCCTGGGCATGTGCGACGTGGTCATCGCCACCCGCGACGCGAACATCGGCATGGGCGGCCCGGCGATGATCGAGGGCGGCGGGCTCGGGGTGCATCGTCCCGAGGAGATC
>DASUEE010000285.1:0-3698 GCA_036275235.1 Acidimicrobiales bacterium
CCCCGATTCTCCACCACAGGGGCCGCTCCCTGCTCAGCAGGTCAGCCGGTCAGCAGCGGACGCCCTCGCCGGGGCGGTACGTGGCGCCCACCGAGTCCTCCTCGACGCGGCCGTCCGGGTAGCGGCGGGTGCGCGGGGTGGTCCACCGCGTGCAGTTGCCCTGCGCGCTCGGCCGGGGCTCGCCGACGGTGACGTCGATGTGCCGGGTGCTGTAGAGGCGCACCGTGATCGACGTGTCCGTGTACTCCGGCCAGATCAGCACCCCGTACTGCGAGTCGTTCACGATCTGCAGGTCCGGGTTCGGGTAGCTGATCGTGGCCTCGTGCCCGCGCGGGTAGCGGGAGATGTAGATGCTGTGGCTCTGGTACTCACCGAAGTCGAGGCCGGCGTACAGCGCAGCGTTGAACAGCGTGGTGGCGAACTGGCTCACGCCACCGCCCACGTCCTCGGTGAACTCGCCGTTGTAGATGACTCCGGCGGCGACGAAGCCCCGCTCCCTCGTCCGGCGGCCGACGTAGCCGTTCACCGAGAAGGTCTCCCCGGGGCGGATGACCACTCCGCGCACGATGTCGGCGATGCGGTGGATGTTCTCGACCCGCCCCTCGCAGCACTGGTGGCGGGTGGTGGGCCCGAAGGCGTCGGGGCTGCCGACCTCCTCCACGATGCCCAGCGCCTCGGCCTCCTCGGTGGTGAGGTCCGGCTCCGTCTCGGTGAGCTGCACCTGGACGTCGGTGGTGCCTCCGGCGAACGCGTCCTGGACGGCCTCCGCCGCCTCCTCGGAGCAGCAGTCCAGCCCGGTCACCGCCGGCTGCAGCACGGGCCGGCCCCCGCTCACCGTGAAGCTCGCGCTGCGCGGCTCGACCTCGAGGTCCGAGAGCTCCTGCTCGAGCACGCCGAGCACGCCCTCCGTAGGCAGGCCGACGGTGATGTCGTCCTCGCCGACGCGGACCTCGGCGAGCGCCCGCAGCTCGCGAGGCACGAGCTGGAACGTCCGCTCCCCGGCGGTGATCGAGATGGTCCGGGCGGTGAGCTCGTTGGCGGCCTCGGCCGCGGTCGCCGCCACGGAGTCGTCGAGCCGGGGCGCGAGCTCGCTCTGCCGCACCGAGACGTCGACGGGTTCGTCGGGGTCGGTGTCGTCGGCGGCGGCGACCAGCGCCCGGGCGAGCACCGCGGGGTCGATCCCGGTGCCGGCCTGGCCGGGCACCGGGCGGTAGGGGTCACCGTCGATGGACTCGATCGTGGGCTCGCGAGGCGCGATCAGGGAGTCGCCCTCCAGCTCCTGGATGGTGGTCCGGGCCCGCTCGACGTCGACCTCGTAGCGCACGTCGACCTCGCGCGGCTGGACGAACCCGGCGAGCCACGTCAGCGGGCGCAGCGGCAGCGGCTCGGTCCGGCCCTCGTCGAGCACGTCCTCGGCGGTGGCCCTCGGCACCACGGCGAGGCCGATGGCGCCGGCGGTGGTCTCGTAGGACGCATCGGGCGTGGAGATGCGGATCGGGCGCTCTGCCATGCCGCCGTCGACCTCCTCGAGGTGCTCGAGCAGGTCGGTGGTGTCCATCCCGCCGAGGTCGCGACCGGCGATCGTGACGTTCCGCAGCACCTCCCCGCCGGCCGCGCCCGTGTCGATCGCCCACGCAGCGACGATCAGCAGCACGGCCACCACCGGGGTCAGCGCGGCGGCCCAGACCATCGTTCGCCGTCGACCCATAGCGAGGTCAACCCTCTCACGCGCGGTGCGGGGTCGCGTAACCACCCCGATGACGATCCCGCGACGCGTGTGACGGGTGGCGCCCGGGGCCTATGGTCGGCGCGCCCTCGACCGAAGACGGCGAGGAGACCAGAAGGGACGGACATCCATGGGCATCTGTGACGGACGGGTCGCGATCGTGACCGGCGCCGGACGAGGCATCGGGCGAGAGCACTCGCTCATGCTCGCCGAGCAAGGCGCGAAGGTCGTCGTGAACGACCTGGGGGGATCGATGGACGGCGAGGGCAACGACGCCGGCCCCGCCCAGCAGGTGGTGGACGAGATCACCGCCATGGGCGGCGAGGCCGTCGCCAACACCGACGACATCTCGTCCTGGGACGGCGCCGAGCGCCTGATCGGCCAAGCGCTCGAGCACTTCGGCCGGCTCGACGTCCTCGTGAACAACGCCGGCATCCTGCGGGACCGGATGCTCACGAACATGTCCGAGGCCGAGTGGGACGCGGTGATCCAGGTCCACCTGAAGGGCACCTTCGCCCCCAGCCGCCACGCCGCCGCCTACTGGCGCGAGCAGTCCAAGGCCGGCAACGAGGTCGACGGGCGCATCATCAACACGTCGTCGCCGTCCGGCCTGTACGGCAACGTCGGCCAGACCAACTACGGCGCCGCGAAGGCCGGCATCGCCAGCTTCACGGTCATCGCCGCCAAGGAGCTCGGTCGCTACGGGGTCACGGTGAACGCCATCGCCCCGGCCGCCCTCACCCGCATGACCGAGGGCCTCGGCATGGGCCAGCTGCCCGAGGACGTCAAGGAGCGGATGTCGCCGCACTACATCAGCCCGATCGTGGTGTACCTGGCCAGCCCGCAGGGCAAGCACATCACCGGCCGCGTGTTCGACGTGTCCGGCCGGATGCTGTCGGTGTCCGAGGGCTGGCACCGCGGACCGTCGCTCGAGAACCCGACCGACGATCCCGCCGAGCTCGGCCCGCTGGTGGACGACCTGATCTCCAAGGCGCGGCCGAACGCCAACATGCAGGGCTACGACGAGGACTAGGGGGGACCATGCCCATCAACCCGGACGCCGTCGGCGCGAAGAGCGAGCCGACCCGCCAATCCTGGACCTCCAAGGACGCCCTGCTCTACGCCGTCGGCGTGGGCGCCGGGCAGGAGCCGCTCGAGGAGCTGCAGTTCACCACCGAGAACTCCACCGGCATCGACCAGAAGGTCCTGCCCACCATGGCCGTCGTGCTCGGCGGCGGGGGCGGGGGCTTCGACAAGATCGGGACCTTCAACTTCGCCATGCTCGTGCACGGCGAGCAGTCGATCACCCTGCACCGGGAGATCCCGGTGGAGGGCGAGATCGAGACGGTGAGCGAGGTCACCGGCATCTACGACAAGGGCAAGGGCGCCGTGGTGGTCAGCGAGGCCACCTCCACCCTCGTCTCCGACGGCCAGCCGCTGTTCTCCAAGACCATGTCCGCGTTCATCCGCGGCGAGGGCGGCTTCGGCGGCGACAGCGGCCCCGCCCTCGAGTGGGAGCAGCCCGACCGCGACCCCGACGAGGTCGTCACCTACACCACCCGTCCCGAGCAGGCCCTCATCTACCGGCTCTCCGGCGACCGCAACCCGCTGCACGCCGACCCGCAGTTCGCGGCGATGGGCGGCTTCGACCGGCCGATCCTCCACGGCCTGTGCACCTACGGGTTCACCGGCCGCGGCCTGCTGAAGGCGCTGTGCGACGGCGACCCGTCGCGGTTCCGCTCGATGTACGGGCGGTTCTCCTCGCCGGTGATGCCGGGCGAGTCCCTCACCGTGAAGGTGTGGCGCACCGGCGACGGCGAGGCCGTGTACCAGACCGAGGGCGGCGACGGCCGGGTCGTCCTCGACAAGGGGACCTGCAGCTTCGACGGCTGACCGCCGGGGTTCAGATTCGGTACAGGCGGGGGTTGCCCGTAGCGTGGGCAACCCCCGTCGCGCCGATCCAGGAGGTCCC
>DASUEE010000286.1:0-11973 GCA_036275235.1 Acidimicrobiales bacterium
GTGGGATCGTCAGGCGCCCCTCGCCGACCCGGACCGCCCGGCCACCGACCCGCACCGCCACCAGCTCGCCGGCACGGCGCACGGGCGTCACCCGGATCTCGCTCGGACGTCCCATCTCCACGCCCTGCTCGATGGTCCAGCCCTCCTCGAGGCGCGCCTCCGCGGCGGCCCCGGCCAGGTAGGCGCAGGCGGCGGCGGCCGCCGATCCGGTCGCCGGGTCCTCCACGACCCCGAGTCCCGGGCCGAACATCCGGGCGCGCCACCGCTCGCCCCGCACGCCGTCGAGCGGGGCGAGCAGGTAGAGGTCGGGCGCGCCCGAGCGCGCCACCGCCTCGCGCCACCGGGCGAGGTCGACCTCGGCACGGCCGAGGCCGTCGACATCGCGCAGCGCCACGATCGTGAACGGCACGCCGGCGCTCCACCCTCGGGGTCCGAGCTCCGGGTGCAGGTCGGCGAGCTCCAGTCCCAGGCACGCGACGACGTCGCCCGGGTCGGCCACCGCGACGGGCGCCGGCGCCGCGGGTGTGGTCAGGGTGGCGCGCCCCGCCTGCAGCTCGACCCGCACGGGGCCGATGCCCTCGTGCAGCACGACGTCACCGTCGACCAGCCCCTCGTCTGCGAGCGCGACCGCTGCTCCGACCGTCGGGTGGCCGGCGAAGGGCAGCTCGGTGGCGGGCGTGAAGATCCGGGTGTCCCAGCTCCCGTCGCCCCGGGCCGTGAGGAAGACCGTCTCCGACAGGTTCAGCTCCTGCGCCACGGCCTGCATCGCCGAGGTGGGCAGGGGCGGCGCATCGAGCACCACCGCCAGCGGGTTGCCGGCGTAGGGGCGGTCGGTGAAGACGTCGTAGCGGAGCAGGCGGAGGGCGTCGGGCACGCCCCAGGTTCACCGGCGGCGCACCGGTGGCCCAACCGGGTTCCGCGCCCCTCCTGCGCACGGTCCGTAGCGGGCAATATGCTCCCTTCGCTCTACGACGCCGCAGCACGCGAGGACGACGAGGCCGACCATGGACCTGGCGCACCGGGGGGACGGGGACATCGAGCTCCTCGCCGCGCCGGGCTCGGCGGTGCCGCCGAGCGAAGCGCTGGCCAGCATCGCGAGCCGCGTGGTGCGTGCCTACGCCGTGGCCGCGGCGAGCTGGATCGTCGTGAGCGACGTCGTCGTCGGGGTGTGGACGGGCGACGGGGCCTCCGGCGCCGGCATCGCCAAGGGGCTGCTGTTCGTCGCCGTCACCGCGGCGGTGCTCTGGGTCGTCCTGCGCCGCCTCACCGCGAAGTTCGACCGGATGTTCACGGGCACGGTGAGGGCGCAGCGTGACTTCTACGGCAGCATCCTCGCCACCTCGTCGGACATCGTCGCCATCTTCGCCGGCGACGGCCGCACGGTGTACGTGAACGATGCGATCACCGAGCGGCTGGGCTGGCTCCCGAGCCAGATCGTCGGGCGTCCGGGCCGGGACATCATCCACCCGGCCGACCGCATCGCCGCGCTGAGCTTCCGGGACGTCGTCGCTGTCGGCGGCGGTGCCGACGAGCAGCGCACCCTGCTGCTCCGCCACCGCGACGGGTCCTACCGGGCCATGGAGGTCCGGGGCGCCCCGATCCGCCTCGCCGACGGCGACCCCGGCGTGGTCATCAACGCGCGCGACGTCACCGACCGGGCCCGGAGCGAACGCCAGCTGCGAGCAGCCCTCGCCGAGGACGTCACCGGCCTGCCGGGGCTTCGCTTGTTCATGGCCGAGATGGATGGCCTCGAGGAGCTCCAGCCGGGCGGGCTGCGGGCCACCGTGGCGCTCGTCGACGTCGACCGCTTCCGCGACGTCAACCAGCTCCACGGCCGGGGAGGTGGCGACGAGGTGCTGCGCGAGCTCGCTCGACGGTTGGAGGCCGCGGTCCCCGAGGCGCTCGGCATCTGGCGCCACGGCGCCGACGAGTTCGTCCTCCTGATCCTCGACGACGGCGACGACCGCGCGGTCGAGCCCACCGTGCTCGCCGAACGGGTGCGGGCGGTGGCCGGGGTGCCGGTGCTCTTAGCGGAAGACGGCGCCCGTGCCTCGGTCGAGGTCTCCGTCGGCGTCGCTCGCCTCGCTCTCTCCGAGCCCACCGACGAGCCGCTGGGCACCGTCCTCCTGCGCGCGGCGGAGAGCGCGCTCCTGGAGGCCAAGACGCACCCTGATCGGGTCTCGGTCCGGCGCTCGACCGCATCGGCGCCGACCGGTGACCGCGCTCGCCAGGTCGCGGAGCTGCACGAAGCCCTCGAGCGGGAGGAGCTCGTGGTCCACTACCAGCCGAAGGTGCGCCTGGGGGACCTGGGCACCGCGGGGGCGGAGGCACTGGTCCGCTGGCAGCACCCCACCCGAGGGCTGCTCGCGCCCGGCGAGTTCCTCCCCGCAGTGGCCGAAGCGAACCTGTCGCCGGCGGTGCTGCGGGTCGTGCTCCGCGACGCCCTGCACCACGTGCGCGACTGGGCGGAGCGGCCGGGCTGCGATCCGGACTTCATGGTGTGCGTGAACGTGTCGGCCGACGACCTCCGGCGCCGCCGGTTCGCCGACGACGTCCTCGGGGCCGTCGACGAGGCGGGCGTGGCCCCCCGGCGGCTGTGCCTGGAGCTCACGGAGCAGGCGATGCTGGCCGACCCCTCGGGCGCGCGGTCGGTGCTCGACGAGCTGCGTCGGTCCGGCATCAGCGTCGCCATCGACGACTTCGGCACCGGCTACTCGACGCTGGAGCACATCCGGGTGTTCGAGGTCGACGGGCTGAAGATCGACAAGGGGTTCGTGCAGCGCCTGGGCGAGAGCCCCGCCGACGAGGCGATCGTCGACTCCGTCCTGGCGATCGCCCTGCGGCTCGGCCTTCGGGTCACTGCAGAGGGCATCGAGCACGTCGTCGCGCTCGACTACCTGCGCGACCGTGGCTGCGCCGTGGGACAGGGCTACCTGTTCAGCCGACCCGTGCCGGCTGCACGGATCGACCCCTGCGGGCGCTTCGGCCCCTTCGCCTGACGCCGGGCCCGCCGGCGCGCGCTCCCCGAGGGTTCTGCCGCGCCGGCTCCCTTCGACCATGATGACCGGTCGGTAACAACTGATCGCCCGCCAGCCGTCCGACCGGAGGAAGCCGCCATGCCCACGATGACCAAGGCCTACGCCATCACCGCCGAGGCCGTCGCCCGCGAGACCGAGGCCGTCGGCGGCAACCCGAGCGATGTCGACGTCTCGAAGGTGGTCGCGCTCGACGACCTGGAGCTGCGCGACCTCGGCCCCAAGGACGTGAAGCTGAAGATCCTCGCCGTCTCGGCCGAGCACAACATCGACCACGCCGCGACGGCCGACACGATCAACATCGCCGAGGCCCGGGGCGGGAAGATCTTCCCCGGGAACTCCGCCGTCGGCGAGGTCCTCGAGGTGGGCAGCGACGTCACGTCCTTCGCGCCCGGCGACGTCGTCATCACCCACTGCAACGGCGACCCCGACCGCTTCGGGTTCCCGCTGCGCATCTGGGCCTACGACATGCCCGACTCCATCGGCTGGTACTCGAAGGAGGCGGTCGTCGAGGACTGGCAGATCATCAAGGCGCCGCTCGACTCCGGCCTGACCCTGTGGGAGATCGCCGCCCTGCCGCTGCGCGCCCCCACCGCCTACCACCTGTGGCGCCGGGCCATCGGCATCTACCGGGTGAAGGTGCCGTACGAGTTCCAGGCCCGCCTGAACGTCCTGAGCTTCGGCGGCGGCGTCGGCGAGCTGTTCCTCATGCTCGCCAAGGCCGAGGGCCACAACGCGTACTTCTGCGCCGGGTCCAAGGAGCGTCGCGAGGCGCTCGAGAAGCAGGGCATCGTCGGCATCGACCAGAAGCAGTTCAACCGCTTCGCCGGCAAGGACGACATCAAGGCGTTCAACAAGCACGTCAAGGAGCTCACCGACGGCGTCGGCATGCACCTGGTCTGCGACATGCTGCGCGGGCCGGTGTTCGAGGCCGGCCTCGCCGTGCAGGCCCGCATGGGCGTGAACGTGAGCGCCGGCTGGCAGCTCTCGCAGGTGGTGTCCTACAACTCCACCGTCCAGTCGGTGAAGCAGGTCACCATCGACCACACCCACTACGAGACGCCTCCGGGCTGCGTCGCCGCCACGGAGCTGTACGGCTCGGTGTTCAAGCCGACGATCCACGACGAGATCTACTCCTTCGAGGACATGCCGCGCTGCTTCCAGGAGATGCACGAGAACACCCAGACCGGCATCCCGATCATCCGGGTCGCCGACGAGATGCCCGAGTCGGTCCAGCACATCCTCTGACGCCGCGCATTACCGGTCGGTAGCCCGGCCTGGATACCGTTGCCCGCACCACCACACATCGATCGGGGAGATGCCCTATGTCCGGATCCGTGATCCTCACCGGCGCCCGCACGCCCATCGGCAAGCTGTCGGGGGCGTTCGCCTCCCTGAGCGCTGCTGACCTCGGCGGCGTCGCCATCACCGGCGCCCTGGAGAAGGCCGGCCTCACCGGCGACCAGGTCGACTACGTGATCATGGGTCAGGTGATCCAGGCCGGCGCCGGCCAGATCACGGCCCGCCAGGCCGCCTCCAAGGCCGGCATCCCGATGAGCGTGCCGGCCACCACCATCAACAAGGTGTGCCTGTCCGGCCTCAACGCCATCTACCTGGCCGACCTCATGATCCAGAACGGCGACGCCGACATCGTCGTGGCGGGTGGCATGGAGTCGATGACCAACGCCCCGTACCTGCTGCCGGGTGCCCGGGCCGGCTACCGCATCGGCGACCAGAAGGTCGTCGACTCGATGATGTACGACGGCCTGTTCTGCGCCTTCGACCAGTGCGCCATGGGCGCCGGCACCGAGAAGTACGCCGCGTCGGCCGGCCTCGCCCGCGAGCCCCAGGACGAGATCGCCGCCAAGAGCCACCAGCGGGCCGCCGAGGCTGCGAAGAACGGCCTGTTCGACGACGAGATCGTCCCGGTGGCCGTCCCCCAGCGCAAGGGCGACCCGGTCATGGTCACCCTCGACGAGGGCGTCCGTGGCGACACGACCTCCGAGAGCCTCGCCCAGCTGCGCCCCGCCTTCGACAAGGCCGGCAACATCACGGCGGGCAACGCCAGCCAGATCTCCGACGGTGCCTCGGCCACCATCGTCGTCTCGAAGGCCAAGGCCGAGGAGCTCGGCATCACGCCCCTCGGCGAGGTCGTCGGCTACGGCCAGGTCGCCGGCCCCGACCCCTCGCTGCTGACCCAGCCCAGCGGCGCCATCCGCGACGCCCTGCAGCGCTCCGGCATCTCCCAGGACCAGATCGGCCTGTACGAGCTGAACGAGGCCTTCGCCGCCGTCGGCCTCGCCTCCATGGCGGACCTCGGCATCAGCGACGAGATCGTCAACGTCAACGGCGGTGCCATCGCCCTCGGCCACCCCGTGGGCGCCTCCGGCAACCGCCTCGCGCTGACCATGCTCCACGAGATGAAGCGCCGTGGCGTCGAGTACGGCGCCGCCGCCCTCTGCGGTGGCGGCGGCCAGGGCGACGCCATCATCGTCCGGGCCCTCTCCTAGGGCACCCGCCCGCAACCGTTCTGGGGTACCGATCCCCCCGCATGCGGGGGGATCGGTACCCCAGTTCGCTCAGTCCTCGTCGTTCGGGATGACCGGGTGGAGCCACCGGCTTCCCGGTGGTTCCGTTGGCACGGGCTCGCCGCCGCCCTGCGCGATCTGGTCGGGCATGGGCGGGTCCGGCGGCATCTCGCGGTGGGGGAGCGTCACCGGCTCGACGGCCGGTCCGTCGAGCGCGTCGCACAGCCCGACGAGCACGCGGAGCGCCGCGTCGCGCGGCGTCTCCGCGCCCACCGGGCGGACGGGCTGGGGCACCTCCGCGTCGCCGGCGACCACCGCCGCCACCGCCTCGACGTCCTCGCCGGTGGCGTCGTCGGCGTCGTCCACGTCGGCCTCGAGCACGCCGCCCGGGTCGGCGCGGAACCGGTCGCGCGCCCCCTGGGTCCCGGCGAGGTCGCGCACGAACCGGAGGAGGTCGACCACCGGCGGCACCGTACCCGCCGCCTTGACACGTCGAGCGAGGCGCTCCATACCCTGCTGCCGTGGCCAAACCGCTCGTCATCGTCGAGTCGCCCGCCAAGGCGAAGACGATCAGCCAGTTCCTCGGGAACGACTTCACCGTCGAGGCCTCGGTCGGCCACATCCGCGACCTCCCCTCCAAGGGCCTGTCGATCGACGTCGACGCCGACTTCGCCACCGAGTACGAGGTGAACCCGGACAAGCGCGACGTCATCAAGCGCCTGAAGGCGCTGCTGAAGGACGCCGACGAGCTCTACCTCGCGACGGATGAGGACCGCGAGGGCGAGGCCATCGCGTGGCACCTCAAGGAGGTGCTGAAGCCGAAGGTCCCGGTGAAGCGGATGGTCTTCCACGAGATCACCCGCAGCGCCATCGAGCACGCCGTCGAGAACTCCCGGGACATCGACTACAACCGGGTCGACGCCCAGGAGACCCGCCGAATCGTCGACCGGCTCTACGGCTACCCGGTGAGCCAGATCATGTGGCGCAAGGTGAACCGGGGCCTGTCAGCCGGCCGCGTGCAGAGCCCCGCCGTCCGCCTGGTCGTCGAGCGCGAGCGCGAGCGGATGGCCTTCGTCGCCGCGGACTACTGGGACCTCACCGCGGCCTTCCCCACCGACCCTGCCTTCACCGCCCGGCTGGTCGCCCTCGACGACGCGCGCGTCGCCACCGGGCGCGACTTCGGCCAGGACGGCCGGGTGGGCCGCGACGACGTCGCCGTCGTCGACCAGGCGCTCGCCACGAGCCTCCGCGCTCGCCTCGACGGGCAGCCGTACACCGTGCGCTCGGTCGAGGAGAAGCCCTGGCGCAGCCGCCCGAAGCCCCCGTTCATGACCTCGACGCTCCAGCAGGAGGGCGGCCGAAAGCTGCGCATGTCGGCGAACCAGGTCATGCGCATCGCCCAGGGCCTCTACGAGAAGGGCTACATCACCTACATGCGGACCGACAGCACCACGCTGTCGCAGACGGCGCTCGACGCCGCCCGCAGCCAGGTGCGAGAGCTGTACGGCCCCGAGTACGTGCCCTCCGAGCCGCGCACCTACGCGGGCAAGGCCAAGAACGCACAGGAGGCGCACGAGGCGATCCGCCCCGCCGGCGAGACCTTCCGGACGCCCGACCAGGTGAAGGGCGAGCTGCGCAAGGACGAGCTGTCGCTCTACGACCTCATCTGGAAGCGCACGATCGCCTCCCAGATGGAGGACGCCGTCGGTCGCACCATCTCGATGCGCATCGTCGCCGACGCGCCGGCCGGCGACGGGCTCCCCGAGACCGTGTGCACCTTCGGTGCGTCGGGCCGGGTCATCACGTTCCCGGGCTACCTCAAGGCCTACGTCGAGGACAGCGACGACGACGCCGACGAGCGCGACGACGCCGAGTCGATCCTGCCGCCGGTCACCGAGGGCGACCGGCTCCCCGAACCCGCGCTGACCGCCGACGGCCACACCACGAGCCCGCCGGCCCGGTTCACCGAGGCGTCGCTCGTGAAGCGGATGGAGGAGCTCGGCATCGGCCGGCCCTCCACCTACGCCTCGATCATGACCACGATCCAGGACCGCGGCTATGTGTTCAAGAAGGGCACGGCGCTCGTCCCGACCTGGACCGCCTTCGCCGTCGTCAACGTGCTCGAGCGCCAGTTCGGCGAGTACGTCGACTACGAGTTCACGGCCAAGATGGAGGACGACCTCGACCTCATCGCCGTCGGGCGCGAGGAGCGCGTGCCGTACCTGAAGCGCTTCTGGTTCGGCGACGACAGCTCGACCGGTGAGCGCAAGGGCCTGTCCATCGTCGTCGACGAGGCGCTCGAGAAGGTCGACGCCGCCGAGGTCAACACCTTCCCCATCGGCATGGACGCCGACGGCGAGATGGTCGTCGCCAAGCCCGGCCGGTACGGGCCCTACGTGAAGCGGGGCGAGGACACCGCGTCGATCCCCGAGGGCCTCCCGCCCGACGAGCTCACGCTGGAGAAGGCCCTCGAGCTGCTCGCCGCGCCGAAGGGCGACGAGCCGATCGGCCACGACCCCGAGACGGGGCTGCCCGTCTACGTGAAGTCAGGCCGCTACGGGCCCTACGTCCAGCTCGGCGACCAGGACACGCTCCCGCCCGACGAGAAGCCGAAGATGGAGTCGCTGTTCTCGGACATGAAGCCCGAGGAGGTCACGCTCGACGACGCGCTCCGCCTCCTGTCGCTGCCGCGCCTCGTCGGCACCGACGAGGAGACCGGGCTACCGATCCTCGCCCGCAACGGGCGCTACGGGCCCTACATCTCCAAGGGCGACGACAAGGGCGCCGACGCCCGCAGCCTCGAGTCCGAGGAGCAGATCTTCACCGTCACGATGGAGCGGGCGAAGCAGCTCTTCGCGGAACCGAAGCGCCGGCGGGGTCAGGCGGCGCCGAAGCCGCCCCTGCGGGAGCTCGGCAACGATCCGGTGAGCGAGCGGCCGGTGGTCGTGAAGGAGGGCCGGTTCGGTCCCTACGTCACCGACGGCGAGACCAACGCCAGCCTGCGCAAGGGCGACCTCGTCGAGGAGATCACCATCGAGCGTGCCGCCGAGCTGCTGCAGATCCGGCGGGAGACGAACCCGCCGAAGAAGAAGGCGGCGCCCCGCAAGAAGTCGGCGGCGAAGAAGGCCACGGCGAAGAAGAAGGCGGCGCCCAAGAAGGCGCGGTAGCGGGGGATCGGCGTCCGGCGGATGGCTGTTCTCTAACGTCGTGGGCGTGGCGGAGCCCGGTGACATCCCCACCGTCGCCATGGAGGCGGTCTCCGCGGACTCCCCGCGGGTGCACGTCCGTCTGTTCGGGTCTCAGGCGTTCTTCCGCCTGTGGCTGACCCAGGTGGTCTCGGCCACCGGCGACTGGCTCGGCTTCCTCGCCATCGCCGCCCTCGCCACCCGCATCAGCGACCGCCCCGAGGCCGCGGTCGGCCTCGTGATGTCGGCGCGCATCGTCCCCGGGTTCTTCCTCGGCCCTGCGGCCGGCGTGTTCGCCGACCGCTTCGACCGCAAGCGGCTGATGGTCCTCTGCGACGTCGGCCGGGCCCTGACGCTGGCGTCGCTGCCCTTCGTCGACACCGTGCCCGGGCTCGTCGCCGCGTCCCTGGTGATGGAGGTGTTCACCCTGCTGTGGGCGCCGGCGAAGGAGGCCTCGGTGCCGCACCTGGTACCGGCCGACCACCTCACCACGGCCAACTCCCTGTCGCTGGCCGCCGCCTACGGCACCATCCCCGTCGCCGCCGGCCTGTTCTCGCTGCTCGCCGAGCTCACCGAGTGGCTCGGCGACTTCGAGCTGCTCACGGTGGTCCGGGGCACGCAGGAGGGCCTGGCGTTCTACGTCGACGCCGGCACGTTCCTCCTGTCGGCGCTCATGATCTGGTCGCTCCCGCTGCCCGGCCGGCGAGCCGCCGACCGACCCCGTTCCTCGCGTCGCATCGAGCTCGGAGGCGCCCTGCGCGAGCTGCGCGAGGGGTGGCAGTTCGTCTTCATCAACCCGGTGGTGCGGGCCGTCAACCTCGGGCTCGCCACCGGGCTCGTCGGCGGCGGGATGCTCGTGCCCCTCGGGCCGGTGTTCGTCGACGAGGTGCTCGGCGCCGGCCAGTCCGGCTTCGGCGCGCTGATCTTCGCTCTGGGCCTCGGCGTGGCGGTCGGGGTGATCTCGATCTCGGTCTTCCAGCGTCGCCTGCCGAAGGAGTGGGTGTTCGTCGTCGCCGTGTTCGTGGCCGGGGTGTCGCTGGGGACCGCGGCGTCCATGTCGGCCATGGAGCTGGCCGCCACGTTCGTCTTCGTCCTCGGGATCTGCGCCGGGTGCGTCTACGTGCTGGGCTTCACGATGCTGCACGAGCACGTCGCCGACGAGCTGCGCGGCCGGATCTTCTCGGCGCTCTACACGCTGGTACGCCTGTGCGTGCTCGTGGCCTTCGCCGTGGGCCCGTTCCTCTCCGAGCTGTTCGGCTCCCTGTCACAGCGGTTCACCGAGGACGGCCACGTCGGCGTCGCCGGCATCTCCATCGCCGTGCCCGGCGTGCGCCTCACCCTCTGGGCGGCCTCGGCGATCATCGTCGTGGCCGGCGTGATCGCCGCGCACTCCATGTTCGACGCGGCACGCAAGGAGCTGGTGGTGCGCCCGCCCACGGCGGGCCGCAACGGCGACGACACCGGGCGCGGGGCCAGCGCCGCGTGAGCGGGAGGTTCGTCGCCTTCGAGGGCGGGGAGGCGGCGGGCAAGTCGACGCAGTCCGCCCGGCTCGCCGACCGCCTCGGGGCGGTCCGCACCCGCGAGCCCGGTGGCACGCCGCTGGGTGGCGCGATCCGCCGGCTGTTCCTCGATCCTTCCACCGGCGATCTCGACGCCCGCACCGAGGCGCTGCTCATGGCGGCCGACCGCGCCCAGCACGTGCGCGAGGTCGTGCGCCCGGCCCTCGACGCCGGCCGGCACGTGGTGACCGACCGCTACCTCTTCTCCTCGATCGCCTACCAGGCCCACGGGCGGGGGCTCGACCCCGACGTGGTGGGCCTGCTCAACCGGTGGGCGACGGACGGGCTGCTGCCCGACCTCGTCGTCCTGCTCGACGTGCCGGTCGACGTGGCCCGAGCGCGCGTCGCCGACGTCGCGCCGGATCGCCTCGAGTCCGAGGACGTCGCGTTCCACGAGCGAGTCCGGGCCGGCTTCCACGCCCAGGCCGAGGCCGACCCGGGCCGCTGGATCGTGGTCGACGGCACCGCCGCCCCGGAGGAGATCGCCGAAGCGGTGTGGGGCGCCGTCACCGCCCGCCTGCCCGACCTCGCGACCTGAGCGGGTGCGCCAGGATGGCGGGGTGAGCACCGTCCCCGTGGAGGCCATCGTCGAGCGGGCCGAGCTGTGGCACGACGTCGTCGGCCAGGGGCGCGCCGTCGCCGCGCTCCAGGCCGCGGCCACCCGGCCCGTGCACGCCTACCTCCTCGTGGGTCCCGCCGGCAGCGGCAAGCGCGCGGCGGCTCGTGCGTTCGCGGGGGCCGTCCTCGGGATCGACGCCGCGGCCCGGGGCGCCGACGTCGACCGGGCGATCGAGCTGTGCCTCGACGAGGCGCACCCCGATCTCCACGTGTTCGAGCCCGAGGGTGCGTCGATCTCGGCCCCCGACGCCCGCGAGATCGTCACCGCCGCCAGCCGGAGCCCGGTGGAGGGCGGCCGCAAGGTGCTGGTGCTCGACGAGTTCCACACCGTGCAGCAGGCCGGGCCGATCCTGCTGAAGACCATCGAGGAGCCGCCCGAGTCGACGGTGTTCGTGATCCTCGCCGAGGAGGTGCCGAACGAGCTGGTGGCGATCGCCTCCCGCGCCGTGCGCATCGACCTCGGGCCGGTGCCCCAGGAGGCGGTCGCCGAACGCCTCGTGCACGAGGGCGTCGACCACGAGACCGCCCTCACCACGGCGGCCGCCGCCGGCGGCGACCTCCACCGGGCCAGGCTGCTCGCTCGCGACCCGTCGCTCGTCGTGCGGCGCGACTCGTGGGCCTCGATCCCGCACCGCGTCGACGGCACCGGCCACACCGCAGCCGCGCTGGTCGACGAGGTCGTCGCCCACATCGACGCCGCCCAGGGGCCCCTCGACGAGCGCCAGGAGGCCGAGCGAGCCGCACTGGACGAGCAGATCGAGACCTACGGCCTGCGGCCGACCGAGCGCAAGGAGCTCGAGAAGCGCCACAAGCGCGAGGTGCGCCGCCACCGCAGCGCCGAGATCCGCTTCGGGCTCGCCGTGCTCGCCGGCGAGTACCGCGACCGCCTCGCCACGGCGCACGACCCGACCTCGCACCTCCAGGCACTCCGCGACGTGCAGGCCGCAGCCGAGGCGCTCATCCGCAACCCCAACGAGCTCCTGCTCCTGCAGGCCCTCGTCGTCGGCCTCCCCCCGCTGTAGCCCTCGCAGGACTGCCGGCGCCGGCC
>DASUEE010000287.1:0-7464 GCA_036275235.1 Acidimicrobiales bacterium
CCATCGGCGACGCAGTCCCAGAAGCCGTGCTCGATGCCGAGCGCGTCTTCGATCACGAACGTGGCCAGGTCGTGGGGTACGCCGCCGCCCGCCGCCATCGTCGTCCCCGGGACGCGGGTGCGCGGCGGGCGCAGGGCCTCCCAGGAGCAGGTGCGGCCGCCCTTGCCCTTGCGGAACGTCACGCGCACCGCCGCGACGCTAGGGGTCGCCGGCCGTGGGCAGATCAGGAGTTCCGGGCATGCTGCACGCGTGGACCCCGCGCACACCGAGCGGCTCGCCGAGGACCGGGCGCGCACCGTCGAGCAGATCCGGTCCCTCCGGGCGACGTTCGACGACATCGTCGCGGCCACCGAGGACGTGTCCACCGATGACGAGCACGACCCCGAGGGCCACACCATCGCCTGGGAGCGGCAGCAGACCGCTGCCCTCCTCGACGCCGCGACGGCGCACCTGGGCGACCTCGACCTGGCGATCCGACGCGTCGAGGGCGGCGACTACGGGCGGTGCGAGACCTGTGGCGCCCCGATCCCCGACGAGCGCCTGGAGGCGCTGCCCACCACCCGCACCTGCGTCGCCTGCGCCCCCTGACCGACATCCCGTCGGTTCGCCACCACCGGTGGCACGGACCGACGGGATCCCGTTCAGGGGAGGAGGACGTTCGGGTTGAGGATGCCGTCGGGGTCGAGGGCGTCCTTGATCGCCCGCATGGCGGCCACGTCGCCGGGCGACCGGTCCCGGGCGAGCCAGGCTCGCTTGGCGGTCCCGATCCCGTGCTCGGCGCTGATCGAGCCGCCGGCGGCGACGACCCGACCGAGGACGGCGTCGGCGATCGGGTCACCCTCGCCGACCGCCGCCTCCACGCCGGTGACGTTCACGTGGAGGTTGCCGTCGCCGAGGTGCCCGAAGATCCAGACGTCGGCGCCCGGGGCGACCGCTCGGACGAGCGCCGGGACGTCGGCGACGAAGTCGGCCAGCGCGCGACCCGGCACGGTCACGTCGTACTTGTGCACGGACCCCAGGCCGGCGATCGCCTCCGTGTGGGCTTCGCGGACGTGCCACAGGCCTGTCGCCCGCGCCGGATCGGTCGCCACCGCGACCTGCCCGACGGCCGGCGACGACCCCAGGGCGGCGGCCAGGGCGTCGGCCGGATCGGGCGGGCCGACGGCTTCGACCACCAGCTGGACGGGCGGGGTCGGGTCCAGCACGGGCGCCGCGCCCGTGCGGGCGGCGACCAGCTCGGCGCCGGCGGCGAGCACGACCTCGGCCGCCTCGAGCGTCGGCACCTCCCGCCGGAGCCTCCCGACCAGCGACACCGCGTCGGCCACGGAGTCGAGCCCGACGAGCGCGGTGACCGTGGGGCCGGGCGCCGGGACGAGGGCGAGGCGCACGCGGGTCACGATCCCGAGCGTCCCCTCGCTGCCGCACACCAGGCCCGCCAGGTCGTAGCCGGTGTTGTCCTTGACGAGGCCGCCGAGGCGGGACACGACCTCGCCGGTGCCGAGCACCGCCTCCAGCCCGAGCAGCTGGCGTCGCGTCGTCCCGTGGCGCAGGACCCGCAGCCCGCCGGCGTTGGTCGCCACCGTGCCCCCGATGGTGGCGCTGTCGCGAGCGGCGAGGTCGACGCCGTAGCGCCACCCCGCCCCGATCGCGGCGGCCTGCACGGCGGCCAGCGTGGTGCCGGCGAGCGCGGTCAGCTGACCGGCGTCGGGGTCGACGTCCTCGACGCCGACCAGGCGCGAGGTGGAGAGCAGCACCTCGCCGGCCAGCGGCACGCCGCCGCCGACCAGGCCGGTGCCGCCGCCCTGGGGCACCAGCGCCACCCGGTGCGAGCGCGCCCAGCGCACGACCTCCGCCACCTCCTCGACCGTCCCGGGCCGGACCAGCGCCGGCGACGAGCCGATGTACGTGCCGGTCCAGTCGACGACGTGGCCCGCCAGCACCTCGGGGTCGTCGACGACGTGCGCATCGCCCACGAGTGAGCGCAGGGAGCGCAGCGCTGACGACGGGAGGGGCGCGACCACGTCCCGAGTGTGCCTGCGGCGCACCGACCATGGGCGCCCGGACGTCCCCGGTACGTTCGCCGGCGTGCCGGCGCCCCTCGTCCCGTTCCACACGCTCCACGCCCGCAACGGGATGGTCTGCAGCGTCGACCACCTCGCGTCGGGCGCCGGCATCGCCGTGCTGCGCGCCGGCGGCAGCGCGGTGGACGCCGCCGTCGCCACCAGCGCCACGCTCGCCGTCACCACCCAGCACATGTGCGGCATGGGCGGCGACCTCTGGGCCCTCGTGCACCACGCCGACGGGGAGGAGCCGGCCTGCCTCGACGCCAGCGGCCGAGCAGGGAGCGGCGCCGATCCCGGGCAGCTGCGCGCCGATGGCCACCGTCGGATGCCGATGGACGAGGACGTGCGCGCGGTCACCGTGCCCGGTTGCGTCGACGGGTGGGTGGCGCTGCACGAGCGGTTCGGCCGCCTGCCGCTCGGCGAGGTGCTGGGGCCGGCCCGGGCGCTCGCCGAGGAGGGCTTCCCTGCCTCTCCCCTGCTGGCGTTCATGGTCCCGCTGATCGCCCACGTCGACGGAGCCGACGACTACACCCGACAGCCCGTGGCCACGGGCACGGTGATCCGTCGGCCGGGCGTGGCGCGCACGCTCGCCGCCATCGGCGACCACGGCCGAGCCGCCTTCTACGAGGGCGAGTTCGGGGCCGGGCTCCGGCGGCTCGGCGGCGGGCTCTTCGACGCCGACGACCTCGCCCGGGTCCAGGCCGACTGGCGCGACCCGCTCGGCCTGCAGGTGTGGGGGCACCGGCTCTGGACCACACCTCCCACCAGCCAGGGGTACCTCACCCTGGCTGCCGCCCGCATCGCCGACCTGGCCGGGTTCGGCCCGGGCCGCGCGCCGGACCCCTCGTCCGACGCGTGGGCGCACCTGCTGGTGGAGGCCGCCCGCCTCGCCGGCCACGACCGACCCGACGTCCTGTTCGACGGCGCCGACGGAGCGGCGCTGCTCGCCGACGACCGGCTGGCGCCGCGCGCCGACGCGCTCGACCCGCAGCGCCGGGGCGCCCCGCCGGCGCCGTCGGGGAGCGGCGACACCATCTACCTGTGCACGGCGGACGGCGACGGGCAGGCCGTGTCGCTGATCCAGTCGAACGCCCGAGGCTGGGGCGCCCACCTCGCCGTGCCGGAGGTCGGCATCTTCCTGCACAACCGGGGCCTCGGGTTCTCCCTCGAGCCCGGCCACCCGGCGGAGTACGGCCCCGGGCGCCGCCCGCCGCACACCCTCGCGCCGGCGCTCGTCCAGCGCCTCGACGGATCGCTGCGCTCCGTGCTGGGCACGATGGGCGGCGACACGCAGCCCCAGGTCGTGCTGCAGCTGCTCGCCCGACTGCTGGTGGCCGGCGAGGACCCCGCCCGCTGCATCGGGGCACCCCGCTGGCGTCTCGGCGACGGCGGCTTCGACACCTGGCTCGACGGAGGTCCCGGCGTCGTGGGCGTCGAGCGCGGCGTCCCCGACGCGTGGCTCGACGGACTGCGGGCGCGCGGCCACGACGTCGAGGTCCACGACCCGTGGAACTCCGGCTACGGCCACGCCCACCTGATCGAGCGCCACGACGACGGCACCCTCGCCGGGGCCGCCGACCCCCGCGCGCTCACGGGGGCGACGGCCACTTGGTAGCCGGGGAGGTCAGCCCTCGACGTCGGCGTAGGCGGCGTCGCGCTTCTCGAAGCCGGCCATCACCGCCTCGACCTGGTTCGGGCTGCCGACCAGCGCGCCGATCTCGGCCCGCTCGGCCGCGAACTGCTCCGCCATCGGCACGAGGCCGGACTGGTTGAGCAGCCGCTTGGCGGCGCGCACCGCGTGGGGGCTCTTCGACGCGATCTCACGCGCCAGCTCGAGCGCCGCGGCGAGCGGATCGTCGGCGACCCGGGTGGCCAGCCCGATCCGGACCGCCTCCTCGCCCCCCACCATGCGACCGGTGAACGTGAGCTCCTTGGCCACGTCGAGGCCGACGAGGCGGGGCAGCATCCACGTGCCGGTCATGTCGGGGATGAGCCCCCACTTGATCTCGAGCACGCTCATGCGCACGTCCGGCGCCACGATGCGGATGTCGGCGCCGAGGGCGATCTGGCACCCGCCGCCCAAGGCGACCCCGTGCACGGCGGCGATGACCGGCACCGGCACCTCCTGCCAGGTGTGGGCGACCTGCTGGCCGAGGTGCGTGATGCGGTCGCCGGTGTCGCCGATGGCGCCGAGCCCGCCGCCACCACCCCCGCCGCCACCTGCCATGGCCTGGAACGACCCGAAGTCGAGGCCGGCGCAGAACCCCCGCCCCTCGCCCGACAGGACGACGGCGCGCACGGACGGGTCGGCGCCCACCGTCGCGCCGGCCTCGGCGATGGCGGCGAACATCGCGCCGTCGAGGGCGTTCACCTTGTCCGGGCGGTCCAAGCGGACGTGGGCGATCCCGTCGGTGACGTCGATGCGGACGCGGTCGCTCATGGGGTCATCTCCTGCGGTGCGGCGGTGGGCCGCCAGTGTGGCCCACGGGTGGGTACGGGCATTGCCAGCGCCGGCGGTCAGGCGGCGTCGAGCCACCGCAGCGCCGAGCGCGCCGCGTGCGAGCCGCACATGCCGTGCACCCCACCGCCGGGAGGCGTCGACGCGGAGCACAGGAAGACGCCGTCGAGCGGCGTCCGGTAGGGGTCGAGCGCGGGCCACGGCCGCAGCACGAGCTGGAGCCCGCCGTGGGACCCGCCCGAGATGTCGCCGCCCACGTAGGTCGGGTTGTACGCCTCGAAGTCGGCGGCGGTCATGACGTGGCGGTCGAGGACGAGGTCGCGGAACCCTGGGGCGAAGCGCTCGATCTGGTCGGCGATGCGCTCGGAGACGTCGACGGTGGAGCCGTTCGGCACGTGCGCGTACGCCCAGAGCGTGTGCTGCCCGGCCGGCGCGCGGGTGTCGTCCACGATGCTCTGCTGCCCGACGAGCGCGAAGGGCCGGTCCGGGTGGCCGCCCGCGGCGACGACCCGCTCGGCGGCGGCGATCTCCTCGTAGGTGCCGCCGAGGTGGAGGCATCCGGCGCGACGGGCCTCGGGGTTGGTCCACGGCACCGGACCCGACAGGGCGAAGTCGACCTTGCAGGCGCCCGGACCGTGGCGGAAGCGGGCCAGGCGCCGGCGGGCGCCGTCGTCGAGGCGCTCGCCCGCGAGCGTGGCGAGCTGCGAGGGGCTCACGTCGGCGAGGACCGCCCTGTGGGGCGGGAGCTCGCGCAGCGAGGTCACCCGGTGGCCGGTGACGACGGTGCCCCCGAGGGCCTGCAGGTAGGAGGACAGTGCCTCGGCGAGCCGCTGCGACCCGCCCCGCACCACCGGCCACCCGTGGACGTGGGCGAGTCCGCCGAGCATGAGCCCGAAGGACGCCGTGAGGTGGTGGTCGAGGGGCAAGAACGCGTGCGCCGCGATGCCGGCGAACAGGCCGCGGACCTCGTCGGTGCGGAACCCCGCGGCGACGGACTCGGCGCGGCGGACGGCGTGGATGCCGAAGCGCACCATCGAGATCGGGTGGCGGGGCACGCGCACGATGGGCCCGAGGAGCTGGGCCTCGATGTCGTCCCACCGGCGCACGAGGGGGCCGAACAGCGCCTCCCACGCCTGGCCGTCGGTCCCGGCATCCGCTGCGGTCTGCTCGAGCGACCGGTGCAGGACACCGGCGCGGCCACCGTCGAGCGGGTGCACGAGCGGGACTTCGGGGTGGAGCAGCTCGCAGCCGTGCTCGGCCAGCGGCACGCTGCGGAAGAACGGCGAGCCGGCGGCGAGGGGGTGGATCGCCGAGCACACGTCGTGGACGAAGCCGGGCCCGGTGAGCTCGGCCGATCGGGTGCCTCCGCCGACGGTGTCGGCGGCCTCGAGCACGACCACCGAGCACCCCGCCCGGGCGACCTCGATGGCAGCGGCCAGCCCGTTCGGCCCCGCTCCCACGACGACGACGTCGACGGCCTCGGACAGGGGATCCGGCATGACCCCAGCCTTGCCGATCGCCACACGGCCCGTCGCCACGCGCCGCAGCGCGTCCGGTTCCCGGCCGGGAGGTCAGCTGGCGAGCGGGAGCTCCGAGCGGAAGGGCACGAGCAGCTCCTCGAGGCAGGGCAGGGTCGGGTCGCACACGAGGACCCGGGCCGCGTCCCCCGCGGCTCGAGCGAGGCGCACGGCGCCGTCGCGGTCCTCGTCGAGCACGCCGGTGCGCCGGCAGGCGTCGACGACGGCGACGCGCAGGCGATGGGCGACCCGGGAGGCCAGTCGCCGGCGACCCGAGCGACGCAGCACCAGGTCGAGCTCGGCGCACGCCCGCACGTGGCACACGTCGCTGCCCTGACCGGCTGGTCGGGCCTCGAGGGCGCTGATCATCCGGACGATGTCGGCGTGCTCCCGCACACGCCACCATCGCTCGAACTCGTCGACTCCCATGGTCCTCCCCCTCTGCCTGCCCCTCTTGGATCGGCTGCTCGGGCCCGCTGGTGAGGACAACGGTCCGAACGACCCATGCGTGACGGCCGTCCGGCCGCCGCACCGCGCGATCCGTGCCGGCTCGGCCACCCAGCACCGCCACGGGCAACCGAATGGTCCGCCTCGCACCTTTCGATCCCGGGCCGGCCACCTGACGATCGTGCGACGACCTCGGGGCTGTCACCCGCGCTGGCGCGGATGTGCCTAGTGTCACCCCCTTCCACGGGTTGACCCACCGGTCAGTCCCACGTGCGCCGCTATTGACACACTGACAACAACGTCCATAGCGTGCGCAGACGTGGCGCCGTCGCTTCCCGGCGACCGCCGCCGGCGATCGGGACCGACCCGGCGCCACCGAACAAGGGGGAAACGTGATCAGCACCTCTCCGACGCGCCGGTGGCCCCGGCTGCTCGCCCTGCTCCTCGCGCTGTCGCTCGTCGCGGCCGCGTGCGGCGACGACGACGGCGACGGCGACGGCGACGCCGCGGGTCCGGAGGGTGGCGGCGAGACCACGACCACCGAGGCGCCCGACGAGGGAGAGCCGGTCGCGGGCGGTCGCCTGGTCTACGCCGTCGAGGCCGACGTCGCCTCGCCGTGGACGCCGCAGAACGTGGTGTGCGACATCTCGTGCCACATGATCATGCGGACGGTGTTCGACACCCTCGCGCTGTACGTGGAGGGCCCCGACGGCGAGCCCGTGGTCGAGCCCAACCTGCTCGAGTCCTTCACCCCGAACGACGACTTCACCGAGTGGACGCTCACCCCCCGCCAGGGCATCACCTTCCACGACGGCACGCCCTTCGACGCCGCCGCCATCAAGGCCAACCTGGACGCCCACCTCACCAGCTTCCTCACCGGGAAGGCCCTCGCCGATGTGGCGTCCATCGAGGTGGTCGGCACGGACGCAGTGGTCAAGACGAAGCGCCCGTGGGCCCACTTCCCCGGCTACCTCACCGG
>DASUEE010000288.1:0-19005 GCA_036275235.1 Acidimicrobiales bacterium
TGCGTGCTCACCCACGACCCGAAGTTCGACGTGCCAGCGGTGCTCGCCGCCCTGCGCACGGAGGTGGGCTACCTGGGCGCCATGGGGTCGCGCCGCACCACGGACGACCGCAACCGGCGCCTGCGCGAGGAGGGCGTGTCCGACGAGGAGCTGGCGCGGGTGATGGCGCCGATCGGGCTCGACATCGGCGCCCGCACCCCGGAGGAGACGGCGGTCTCGATCCTCGCCGAGGTCATCGCCACCCGCACGGGCCGCGCCGCCCCGTCGCTGCGCGACGCCGCCGGCCCCATCCACTGACCGTCTGCAACGCAGGCACTGCCAGAACCGGTTGCCGGGAGCCGGCAGCGGCTCCGTTGCACCCCCCGCGGGGAAACTGGCAGCGGCTCCGTTGCACGCCCGCGGGAAACTGGCAGCGGCGCCGTTGCACCTCGCTCAGCCGGGGCGGAGCTCGCTCTTCCCTGCGACCGTCCCGAGCCAGGTGCCGGCCACGGCCATGGCCGTCGCCGGCAGGGCGGCGCGCCACGGCAGGTAGCCGCGGAGGCCGGCGAGCAGGGAGGCGACGGCGTCGGCGGCATCGACCGGAACCGCTCGTGACGCGAGCTCCGCCTCGTCGAGGCCGGGCGCCGGCATCAGGAACGGCATGGCCATGTAGACCTCCCGGGCGCCGAACATCCGGGTCAGGTACGGCGTGGCCGGGTTGGCGGCCGGGTCGATGCCGAGCACCCGGGCGGCGACCCGGGGCGCGACGAGCGCGCCGATCCCGGCGGCGAGGCGGGCTTGGGCGAGCGTGCGGCGGGCGGTGATCGCGTCCATGGCGCCGCATCGTGCCACGGCTGCCTGCCACGCTGTCCCGGTGGTCCTGGCCGTGCTCCTCGCTGCGGGCGGGGGCACGCGGTTCGAGGGGTCGGGCCACAAGCTGCTGGCGCCGCTGCGGGGCCGGCCCGTGCTCGCCCATGCCGTGGCGGCGCTCGTCGAGAGCGGGCTCGACGCCGTGGTGGTGACCGGGGCGGTCGACGTGGGCGACGTCGTCCCGGAGGGGATCTCGCTGGTGGCGAACCCCCGGTGGGCGCAGGGACAGGCCACCTCGGTGCGGGCCGGCATCGACGAGGCCCGCCGCCGGGGCCACGACGCCGTCGTGGTCGGCCTCGGCGACCAGCCCTTCGTCACCGCCGAGGCGTGGCGGCGGGTGGCCGACGCCGCCGCCGAGGTGGCGGTCGCCACCTACGACGGGCGCCGGGGGCACCCGGTCCGGCTCGGAGCGGCCGTGTGGGACCTGCTGCCCGCCGACGGCGACGAGGTCGGGCGGGCCGTGATGCGGGATCGTCCCGAGCTCGTGCGGGAGATACGGTTCGCTGCCGCGCCCGGCGATGCCGGGCCCACCACCGACATCGACACCGTGGAGGACCTCCGGCGATGGAGCTGACCAACGAGTTCACCGTCCCCGTGCCCGTCGAGCGGGCCTGGGAGGTGCTGACCGACGTCGAGCTCATCGCCCCGTGCCTGCCCGGCGCCCAGCTCCAGGAGATCGAGGGCGACGAGTACCGCGGCGTGGTCAAGGTCAAGGTCGGCCCGATCACCGCCCAGTCCAAGGGTGCCGCCACCTTCCAGGAGCAGGACGAGGCTGCCCGCCGCCTGGTGCTGAAGGCCGAGGGTCGCGACACCCGCGGGCAGGGCAGCGCGGCGGCGGTCATCACGGTGTCGATGCAGGAGCAGGCCGGCTCCACCCACGTCACCGTCGACACGGACCTGACCATCAAGGGCAAGGTCGCCCAGTTCGGCCGGGGGATGATCGCCGACGTCAGCGCCAAGCTGCTCGACCAGTTCGTCGAGTGCCTCGAGGGCAAGCTCGAGGCGCCGGCCACCGCTGCGGCCCCCGCCGAGGCCCCGGCCCCGGCGCCCGCCCCCACCGACGCCGCCGTCGCGCCCGACCCCGACGAGGCGGTCCCCGCGGCGGCCACCGGCGCCCCGGCCGCGCCTGCGTCCGAGACCGTCACCGCGCCGAGCGGCACGACGTCCACGACGTCGTCGACCGCCGGCTCCACGGCCCCGCCCACCGTCCGCAAGGTCTCCCAGCCCGAGGCGAAGGCCGTCGACCTGATGGACGCCGCCGGCGGCTCCGTGGCCAAGCGCGTCGGTCCGGTGGTGCTCGTGCTGCTCGTCCTGTGGCTGCTCGGTCGCCGGCGCTCGAACAAGGGCGCCTGACGGCGCCCCAGGCCATGACGTTCTTGCCGCCGGATCGGCGCCATGAGGCGCCGGAGGGGCGGCAGGAACGGGCAGACGAGGCCGACGTCGCGGCGATCACCGAGCTGCTCGGCCGGGCGCCGCAGGCCGAGTTCGAGGTCGTCGTGCGCGACACCGCCGGGCGCCCGGTCGTCATCCGCAACGCGCCGCTGCTGTTCGACGGGACGCCGATGCCGACGCGCTACTGGCTCGTCGGCGACGAGGAGCGGGCCCGCATCGGCCGGCTGGAGTCCACCGGCGCGATCGACCGCGCCGAGGCCGAGATCGGCGACGACGTCATCGCCGAGGCCCATGCCCGCTACGCCGCCGAGCGCGATGCCGCGCTCCCGCCCGACCACGACGGACCTCGACCGAGCGGTGGGGTCGGCGGCACGCGGCGCGGCATCAAGTGCTTCCACGCCCACTGGGCCTGGCACCTCGCCGGCGGCGACGACCCCGTCGGCCGCTGGATCGAGCGCGAGCTCGCCGCCGGCGACTGATCCGCGTTCCGCCAGGGCTGCCAGAACGAGGGGAGCGCACCACCCCGGCGGGTTCTGGCAGCCGCCACGGAACACGGCGGTTTCCGCGCCGGGGTGATCGCTTGGCAGGGTGGCCGGATGCCCGAGCCCGTGCTCGCCGCCATCGACTGCGGCACGAACTCGACCCGGTTGCTGGTGGCTCGTGGCGCGGGGGCCGACAAGGTCCCGCTGTCGCGCATCAACACGATCACCCGACTGGGTCGCGGCGTCGACGCCACGGGCCGGCTGGACGCCGCTGCCATCGAGCGGACGGTCGACGTGCTGCGCTCGTACCGGGCGGTGCTCGACGAGCACGGCGTCGACCGGTTGCGCGTCACCGCCACGTCCGCGGCCCGCGACGCGTCGAACAGCGACGAGTTCTTCGACGCCGCCGAGGCGGTGCTCGGCGTGCGGCCGGAGCTGCTGTCGGGGTCCGAGGAGGCCGAGCTGTCGTTCCTCGGGGCGACGGCGGAGCTCGACCCGGCCGACGGGCCCTTCCTCGTCGTCGACATCGGCGGCGGCTCCACGGAGTTCATCGTGGGCACCGACGAGGTCGAGGCGTCCCGGTCGGTCGACATCGGCTGCGTCCGCTTCCTCGAGCAGTACGTCGAGCACGACCCGCCCCAGCCCGAGGAGCTGCACGCCTGCATCTCGGTGACGCAGCAGTGGATGGACGACGTCGCCCAGCAGGTGCCCCTGCGCCAGGCGAAGACCCTCGTCGGCCTCGCCGGGACGATCACCACCATGGCGGCGGTCGAGCTGGGCCTGCACGAGTGGGACCGCGACGCCATCCACCACTTCCGGTTCGAGCGCCCGGCCATCGAGGACGTGTTCCGCACCCTCGTCACCGAGCCGCTCGAGGACCGCAAGCACAACCCCGGCCTCGAGCCGGCCCGGGCCGACGTGATCGTCGCCGGCGCCTGCATCTTCGTGGGCATCGTGCGGTGGCTCGACGCCGACACCTGCCTGGTGTCGGAGTCCGACATCCTCGACGGCCTCGTCGCGTCCCTCGCCTGACGGACCCGGGTCTAGCGTGCCCTCCGTGCCGACCCCCGATCGCGTCCTCATGGGACCCGGGCCCTGCAACCCCTATCCCGAGGCGATCGCGGCGCTCCAGCGGCCGATGGTGGGTCACCTCGACCCCGCCTTCCTCGAGCTGCTCGACGAGGTGTGCGACCGCCTGCGCGAGGTGTTCCGCACGCAGAACGCACTCACGATCCCGATCAGCGGCACCGGCTCGGCCGGCATGGAGGCGTGCCTCGTCAACGTCCTCGGTCCCGGCGACGTGGCAGTGATCGGGGTCAACGGCGTCTTCGGCGCCCGCATGTGCGACGTCGCGTCGCGGACCGGCGCCGACGTGGTCCGGGTCGACTTCGACTGGGGCACCCCCGTCGAGGCCGAGCGGCTCCTCGCCGCCCACCCCTCGCCGACCCTCATCGGGATGGTCCACGCCGAGACCTCCACCGGCGTCCGCTCCGACGTGGCGCCGGTGGCGGCGGGCAAGGGCGATGCGCTGCTCCTCGTCGACTGCGTCACCTCGCTGGGCGGCATCCCCTTCGAGGCGGACGCCTGGGGGATCGACCTCGCCTACTCCGGCACCCAGAAGTGCCTGGGGGTGCCACCGGGCCTGTCGCCCATCACGGTGACCGACCGGGCGCGCGGGCGCTTCGTCGAGCGGAGCCAGTCCTGGTACCTCGACCTGCGGATGATCGGCAGCTACGTGGGCACCACCGGGGCGACCCGCGCCTACCACCACACCGCGCCGATCTCGATGGTCCACTCGCTGTGGGGCGGCCTCGGCGCCGTGCTCGACGAGGGCCTCGACGCGGTGCACGACCGGCACGCCCGGTGTGGACAGCAGCTGCAGGACGGCCTCGAGGCGCTGGGCTTCGAGCTGTTCGCCGCCGAGGGACACAGGCTCCCGGAGCTCACCACGGTGTGGGTGCCCGAGGGCGTGGACGAGGCGGCGGTGCGGTCGGAGCTGCTGGGCCGCTACGACATCGAGATCGGCGGCGGCCTGGGCGAGTTCGCCGGGCGCGTCTGGCGCATCGGGTGCATGGGCCACACCGCCCGTCCGCGGAACGTGACGCTCCTGCTCGGGGCGCTGCGCGAGGTGCTGGGTCGGACGGCGGGATGACGGGCGTGGCCTGGTCCTCGACCCAGACCCGCCTGGAGGGTCGCCGGATCTTCCTGCGCCCCCTCGACGCCAGGGACTTCCCGGCCTGGCGCGAGGTGCGTCGCCGCAACACCGACTGGCTCACGCGCTGGGAGCCGCGGCGCATCGCCGGCCAGCCCGACGTGGTCGAGAGCCGCGACGCGTTCTCCGCCCGCTGCTCGGCTCGATCACGGGAGTGGCAGCTGGGCACGGGGTACGGCTTCGGGGTCTTCACCCGAGACGACGAGGGGTTCGCCGGAGAGATCAACCTGTCGTCGGTGCAGCGGGGCCCGTTCCAGAACGCCTACGTCGGCTACTGGGTCGACGAGCGGCACGCCGGCAAGGGCTACACGCCCGAGGCGGTGGTGGTCGCCTGCCGCTACGCCTTCGAAGAGCTCGGACTGCACCGCCTCCAGATCTCGATCATCCCCCGCAACCGGTCCAGCCGGCGGGTCGTCGAGAAGCTGGCGTTCCGGGAGGAGGGCGTGGCGCTGCGGTACCTGGAGATCAACGGCGTCTGGGAGGACCACATCCGCTACGGCGTGACGTCGGAGGAGTGGGACGCCCGGCGCGACGAGCTGCTGCAGACGTGGGTGCTGTGAGGCGGAGGTTCGCCGTCGCGCTCGCCGCCGCCCTCCTGCTCGCTGGATGCGGGGACGACGACGGCGACGCGGTGCCGCCCGCCGACCCGCTGCCCGAGGCCGACGAGCTCCCCACCCACGGGTCCGCGGAGCCCGAGACCGGGGGCATCGAGGTGCCCCGGGTGCCCGGGACGTTCCCCGCCCCCTTCCCCTCGCTGGGCTTCGGGCTGGCCGTCCCCCAGGGCTGGAACGCCACCCGCCTGGGCGAGGAGGACCTCGAGCGGCTCGCCGACGCCGAGCTCGCCGAGCCCTTCTTCCTCGAGGCCGCCCGCACCGTCGCCGGCACCGGCGCCGTGTTCTACGCCGCCGGCATCGACGACGGGGGCCGGGTGGCCGAGATCAAGGTCGACCTCCAGGAGGGCACCGACGTGGCAGCCGCCCGCCGCGAGGCCGAGGCCGCGGTGACCGGGGCGGGGGCCACCGACCTGCGGGTGGTGGAGGCCGGCGACGGACGCGTGCGGCTCGACTTCCGGCTCCGCCAGCCCTCGGCCGACGACGGCACGCCGATCGACGCCTACCTCAGCCAGCTGCTGGTGCCCGGCGACGGCGGGGTCTGGTCGATCATCGTGACCAGCGAGGACGAATCGACGCAGTCCGCCGTGCTGGCGATCGTCGACGCCGGCTTCGTCGTGGCCTGAGCGTTCCGTCCGGACTGCCAGAACGCGTCGGGGGTTCTGGCAGTCGCGGCGGAACGCCCTACTTCTTCGAGATCTTCTGCTGGAGCGCGGCCAGGCGCTCCTTGAACGCCGGCTGGTTCAGGGACCACACCTGCGGCTCGAGCTCCCGCTCGACGGCGGCCTGGTGCTCGCCGATGTCGGCCATGTCCTGGATGGTCGCCTTGATCTTCATGACGAGGTCGCGTGGCGCCTCGGCCGACGCCCGGCCCATCTCGATGCAGTGGTCGAGCAGCTCGGCATCGGGCACGCAGCGGTGCACGAGCCCCACCCGCTCGGCCTCGGTGCCGTCCATCACCTGGCCGAGCAGGACGGCGGCGGTGACCGCCTGGGGGCCGGTGATGCGGCGGTACATCCACGTGTGGCCGCCCCCGGGGTGCAGCCCGAGCTGGAGGAAGCGGGTGTCGAAGCGGGCGCGCTCCGCGGCGATCCGGACGTCGCAGACGAGGGCGAGGTTCATCCCGGCCCCGACGGCCGCGCCGTTGACCGCGGCGATGGTGGGCAGCGGGCACCGACCGAAGCGCAGGAAGCCCTCGTAGATGCGCAGCAGGCCTTCGCGCTGGGAGGAGCCGAGGTGCGACAGGTCGGCGCCGGCGCAGAAGGCCGGGGGTTCGCCCGTGACCACCACGGCGCCGACGGACTCGTCGGCCTCGATGGCGTCGAGCGCCGCGCCGACCTCCTCGACCATGTCGAGGTTCAGCGCGTTGCGCTTGTCGGGGTCGTTCAGGGTGACGACGGCGACGCCGTCGGTGATCTCGGTCCGGACCTGGGTCATCGCCGGCGAGTCTGGCAGACGCCCTCCCGCCCGCCGCCGGGTCAGACCGGGTGGGAGTCGCGGACGTGGTCCCGCAGCCGGCGCAGCAGCCGGGTGAGCTCGGCGAGCTCGTCGGCGTCGAGGGCGCCGCCGATGGTCCGCTCGAGGTCGGCCACGTGGCCGGGCAGGGCGCCGGCGAGCGCCGCCCGCCCCTCGTCGGTGAGTGCGGCGTGGAAGCCCCGTCGATCCTCGGGGCAGGCCTCCCGCCGGACCTGGCCTGCCGCCTCGATGCGGTCGACGAGCCGGGTGAGCCCGCTGGTGCTCATCGTCATGTCGCGAGCCAGCTCGGACATCCGCAGGCGCTGCCCGGGGGAGCGGGCGAGGCGGATCAGCACGCCCAGCCACGCGACCGGGACGTCGGAGGTCGCCTCGAGCTGGCGCTGGGTCACGTGGAGGACCTCGTTGTGCGCCTCGATCAGCATCCCGAAGGCCTCGATGTGGGGATCGTCCTGGACGTCTTCGACGGGGCGGGCATCCGTGGGCAGGTCGGTCGGGGCGGCCATGGACCCGATCGTACGAGGAAGTTGTTGCACGCGCAACGAATACCTCCTATAGTCAGTTGCAGCAGCAACCATCCCCTCCGCAAGGAACCCAGGAGCACCCACCATGAGCACCACCCTCACCCGCACCGCCGCCGACACCACCGTCCCCGTCGCCGGCACCTACGAGGTCGATCCCAGCCACAGCAGCGCCGACTTCTCCGTCCGTCACCTCGGTCTGTCGAAGGTCCGCGGCGGCTTCGCCATCGTCTCCGGCACGATCGTGATCGCCGAGGACCCCACGCAGAGCTCGGTCGAGGCCGTCCTCGACGCCGCCAGCTTCAACACCGGTGCCGCCGACCGCGACGCCCACGTGAAGGGCGCCGACTTCCTCGACGTCGAGCAGTACCCCAACCTGACGTTCCGGTCCACGGGAGTCCGCCAGGACGGCGACGGCTGGAAGGTCGACGGCGAGCTCACCATCCGGGACACCACCAAGCCCGTCACCCTGGACGTCGACTTCGAGGGCTCCAACCAGGACCCGTGGGGCAACGGGCGCATCGCCTTCACCGGCTCCACCGAGATCGACCGCGAGGCCTTCGGGATCACCTGGAACCAGGCCCTGGAGACCGGCGGCGTGCTCGTGGGCAAGCAGGTGAAGATCACCGTCGACGTGCAGGCCGTCGCGCAGGGCTGACCCACCCGTCGACGACGGAGGCGCCGGCATGACCGCCGGCGCCTCTGGCGCGTCAGGGGCGCCGCACCACGGCGGGGGAGCGGCGGAAGAAGTCCTCGACCTCGCGCTCGTACCGGTAGCCGGGGCTCTCGCCGACGGTGCGGCGCAGTCGGAGCGACTCGATGAACGCCTGCACGGCACCGGCCGAGGTGTGCGTGTAGTCGAACCCGGCCCGCTTGAGCCGGCCGTTGTCGAGGCCCCGCCCGTACTTCAGCAGGTCGACGACCTCGGGCGGGAGGTCGACGCCGAGGCGGCCGAGGATCGCGGTGACGAGGCCCTGGCCGACGGGGGCGATGGGCGCGGTGCGCTTGCCGCAGATCTCCGCCACCTCGCTCCACGGGAGGAGGCCGTCGCCGGCGACGTTGTACACGCCGGCCAGCTCCCGCTCCAGCACGAACAGCACGGCTCGCACGACGTCGTCCTCGTGGACGAACTGGAACCGTGGGTCGAACCCGAAGATGCTCGGGACCACGGGCAGCTCGAGCATCCGCGACAGCGGAGTGGACAGCTCCGGACCGAGCACGTTCGAGAACCGCAGCATCGAGACGGCGACGTGGGGGTTGTCGACGGCGAAGTCGCGCACGTAGCCCTCGACCTCGATGAGCGACCGCTCGATCCGGTGCCGCGGCGGCGCCTGGCGTGGCATCTCCTCGGTGAACCAGACCGGATCACCAGGAGCGCAGCCGTAGACGTAGGAGGAGGACTTCACCACCACCGTGCGCACCGAGGACTCCGTGGCCGCGGCGAACAGGTTCATCGTGCCGATGACGTTGATCTCGTGCATGGTGCGGGCCCGCATCTGGGTGGAGTCGACGACCAGGAACGTGTGCACGATGGTGTCGACCTGCGTGGCCTCCACGATGCGGGACAGGATCGAGTAGTTCTCGTCGCTCTTGACGTACTCCGTGCGCTCGAGCTCGATCGCCGGCTCCACCTTGTCGAGGCCGACGATGACGTCGACGGAGGGATCGGCCTCGAGGGCCTTGGCGACCCGGCCCCCCCAGAAGGTGCCGAGGCCGGTGACGAGGACCCGCTTGCCCATCGTTCAGCCGCTCCACACCGATCGGCGCTCGCGCAGCATCTCGTACAGCGCCTCCTGGATCTGCTGGCGGATGTGCTCGGCCTCGTCCATCACCCTGCTCCGGCTGTACCGCGGCTGGTCCGGCGGCACGTCGAAGTGCACGGGGTCGAGCACCTTCAGCTTGATCTTCGCCGGGAAGTGGAGGAGCGCGCCCAGCGGGCCGAAGGCGAGCATGTTCGCCGTGATCGGGAGGTACGGCAGGCCGAGGGCCTTGGCCAGCGGCGCCACGTTGGCGAGCATCGGCATCGACTCCTCCGCCCCCACCACGGCGATGGGCACCACGGGCACGCCGGCCCGCATCGCGATCTGCACGAACCCGGCCCGCCCGAACCGGCGCAGCTGGTAGCGCTGGTCGAACGTCTTGCCGGGGCCCTTCGACCCCTCGGGGAACGCCAGCACCAGCTGCTGCTGCTCGCGCAGGAGCCGGTACGCGTTGTCCGGGTGGGCGAGCACGCCACCGCAGCGCGACCACAGCGTGCCGACGACCGGGAGCTTCTTGAACAGCTCGTCGGCGAGCCCGTACACCGGCCGGTGCAGCTCGGTCTCGATGCCGTGCATGATCACGGGGGCGTCGCTCGGGATGGCCGCGGCGTGGTTGGCGACCAGGAGCGCGCCGCCGTCCGCGGGGATCTTCTCGAGCCCCTCCCACTCCACCCGGAACCAGTGGTCGTAGACGGGCGCGAACAGCGTTCGGGCCAGCTCGCGCATGTGCTCGGACCGCCCCCACTCGTCGACGTCGGTGGTGCGCGGGTCGTCGAGCTCCTCGGCCGCGGGTGCAGGCACGTGGACGGGCAGCAGGTGACCTGTGCGCGGGGTCTCGGCGGTCGGTCGGACCATGGCGGGGGATCGTACCCACGGGTCGCGTGGCCGAGTCAGTGGACCGCGGGCGGCGCGGCGGGGCCCGGTCGTTACCGTTCCCCGGGTGCCCGGAGCAGACCGCGACGATGCGCCCGTGACCGGGCCGGCCGGCGAGGAGGCGAGCGCGCCCGCCGCTCGGCCCGGCCTTCGCGAGGCCGGAGCCGCCCTGCGCATCCCCGAGTTCCGCCGGTTCTGGTTCGGGGCCATCGTGTCGAACAGCGGCTCGTGGATGCAGAACGTCACCGTCCCCTACGTGCTGTTCCAGCTCACGGGGAGCGCAGCGTGGGTGGGCCTCGCATCGTTCCTGCAGTTCCTTCCGGCGCTGGTGATGGGACCCCTGGGCGGCTCGCTCGCCGACCGCCACGCCCGCCGGAGCGTGCTGCTCGTGGCCCAGTCGATGCTCGGCCTCGTGAGCATCGCGCTGTGGCTCCTCTGGGCCAGCGGCGCCGCCCAGCCCTGGAGCATCACGGCGCTGGTGGCGGTGCTGGGCGCCGTGTCGGGCCTGTCGATCGGCGCCTGGCAGGCCTTCGTGTCCGAGCTGGTGCCCCGTCACCTCCTGCTGAACGCCGTCACGCTGAACTCGGCCCAGTTCAACGGCGCACGCGCCGTGGGTCCCGCCCTCGGCGGTCTGGTGCTCGGCACGCTCGGGCCCTCGTGGGCGTTCGGGCTGAACGCCGTGTCGTACGTCGCCGTGCTCGGCGCGCTGCTCAGCCTCCGCCCCGCCCCGGTGACGAAGGCACCGGGCACCACGGGGGTGCTCGGCGAGCTGCGCGACACCGTCGCGTACGTGCGCCGCATGCCCGGCATCGCCGCCTGCGTGCTGGTGATCATCGCCATGGGGTTCTTCGGCAACCCGATCTTCCCCCTGCTCGCGGTGTTCGCGGAGGACGTGTTCGGCGTGTCGGGCCTGCGCTACGGGATCCTCGGTGCGGCGCTGGGTGCCGGCGGCGTGCTGGCCACGCCGCTCGTGGCGGGCCGGGGCAGCGCGCTGGCGCGCTCCCGGCTGGTGGGGTGGGCCCTCGGCACCTACGGCACGGCGCTGCTGCTGTTCGCCCTGGCGCCGGTGTTCGCGGCCGCCGTCGGGTTCCTGGTGGTGGCGGGCGGCGGCTACCTCGCCCTGTCTTCGACGCTGAACACGACGATCCAGGTCCAGGTGGACGAGGAGCGACGGGGCAAGGTGCTCGCCCTGTACGTGATGGGCCTGACCGGCAGCTACCCCGTGGGGGCGCTCGTGCAGGGCGCCCTCGCCGACGTGGTGAGCGTGCGGCTGGTGACGGCCACGTGCGGGGTCGTGCTGCTGCTCACCCTGGTCCGCCTGCTGGCCACCGGGCGGCTGCGCACCATGGATGCGGACCCGGTGGCGGTGGACCGGGCGGCCGCCCAACCGCAGGACCCACGCGAACAGCTGCAGGAGCCGGCCTGAGGCGAGCGGGTTCAGGTGGTCGGGTCGGCGTCCCACCAGAACCCGTCCTCGTGCTCGCCGGCGTCATCGGCGGCGAGCCACGCGCTGCCCGCCTCGCACCCGCCGGCGGCCGGGCACCACCGGCAGCCCGGGCCCGGTCGGACCGTGGCCGGGCGAGCGCCGGTGCGGATCTCGACCATGGCCTCCACGGCGCGGGCCACGCGCTCGGTGGCGGCCTCGAGCACCCCGGGGGTGACGGGCTCGGCCACCGGCTGGCCGGCGTCGAGGTAGAGGGTGGCCAGGCGACGGGGCGCGATCCCGACCTTGCAGGCATCGACCAGCGCGTAGAAGCGAAGGTCGTCGACGTGGTGGCGGCTCGGTCGACCGGTCTTCAGGTCGATCACGACCTTGCCGCCGTCGGCCGCCCTCCCGAGGGTCAGGTCGGGGCGGCCGCTGAGCACGACCCGGCCGCCGGCCAGGGGCACCTTCGACGGGCCGTCGACCACCGGCCGCCACCGTCCCTTCAGGGGCGGGAAGCACTCCTCGAACGCGGTGACGAAGGCGACGGCATCGCGCCGCAGCTCGGCGAGCTCGACGGTGGACAGCGCCCGCAGGAACGTGCCGAGGGCTCCGGCGTCGTCGGCCAGGCGGGTGGTGGCCTCGTCGACCAGCCGGCACGGATCGGCCTCGCCCCGCCAGTTGGCGCCCAGCTCGATGGCCTTGTGGGCCACCGTGCCCCGGGCAGAGGGCACCGTCCAGCGGAACCGACCGCTGGCCTCGGCCTGCCAGCGGCCCTCGCAGGTGTCCAGCTGGTGCAGGCCCGACTTGCCCACGAACAGCGAGGTGCCCTCGGGGACGCGGGCGGCGGCGACGGCGACCCGCTCCTCGAGCTCGGCCCGCAGCTCCGCCACCAGCTCGGCCGGGACCGGGCGGTCCTCGGCGCTGCGCCCGAGGAGGTCGATCACGCGCTGCTGGGCGGGGGAGTAGGAGGCGAGTGCGGTCATGGCGTGACCATCGCACGAGGGGGGTGACGGGAACCCCGAGGGTTCCTGTCAGCCCCCCTGCGGATGATGGGACCGATGTCCGACACGCTGCGCTTCGCCCACGCCGTCCGCACCCTCAGCGAGGCCACCCGCCTGCAGGGCCTCGCGGTGCCGATGTTCCGCACGCCGCCTCGCCGGAGCGACGCCGTGCGCACGATCCGCCGCACCCGCCGGGGTGCGACCGTGGCCGTCCGCGTGGGCGAACGCCCCTGGACGGCCGTCCTGGCCGACCTGGTCGACGGGGTGGTCGCGGCGAACGACCTCCACGGCGGTCAGGCGATCCGCTGCCGCACCGCCCTCTGGGCGGCGCTCGAGCGCGAGGCGGTGCTGGCGGCGTGAGCCTGCTGCCCCGGCTGCGGCGCCGGTGGCTGCGTCGGGGGCCGCGCCCCTACGGTCCACCTGGTGGAGACGTACCGGATCATGCTCTCGCACGTCGACATCGACGGCGTCCCGGTCGAGTTCGCCTACGGGGACGTGTACGTCGTGGTCCGCGAGGGCGATTCGGCCCCGGGCCCCACCGACTGGGAGGCCCAGCTGCGCACCCAGCAGTACCAGCCCATGCTGCTCGCCCGGCACGAGCTCGCGCTCACCGCCCCCGACGGATCGTGCCTGCGGGGTGCCGCCATCGTCCGGTTCAGCGACGGGCACCGCCACCTGTTCCGCGGCGACGACGACCTCACCGGGTTCGAGCGGCACGACCCGGCCTGATCGCGCCGATCGCCGGGTTCTGCGCCCGCCGGGCCTGGGGTACGAGGCGCCGGTCGAACAGGAGCCTCCCCCCACCATGCGCGAAGACGAGCCGGTCCCGCCGGACGATCCCGCCGCCGCCGACGCGGCCGGCGGTCCCGAGACCGACCCACGAGCCGACGTCGGACCGACCAGCTCCCTGGGCGCCCGCATGCGCGACCGGTGGCGATCCACGCCGGCGTGGCTGCGCTGGCCGGTCGCCGCCTTCGCCGGCGTGGTCCTCCTCCTCGTGGTCGGCTTCGCGATCCTGTGGGGCACCACCGAGCTGCCGCCCACCCCCCAGGTCGACCAGTCGGCCGTCCTGCTCGACGCCAGCGGTCAGGAGCTGGCCGTGCTCGCGCAGGAGGGCCTGCGCCTGGAGGTCCCCCTCGAGGACATGGCGCCCGTCGCCGTCGATGCGCTGCTGGCCGCCGAGGACCAGCGGTTCTACGACCACACCGGGATCGATCCCGTGGGCATCGGTCGCGCGCTGTGGAACAACCTCACCGACTCCTCCACGCAGGGCGGGTCCACCATCACCCAGCAGCTGGTGAAGAACGTCTACCTCACCTCCGACCGCACCCTCACCCGCAAGGTGCGGGAGGCCGTGCTGGCGGTGAAGCTCGAGCGCACCGAGGACAAGGACGTCATCCTCGAGCGCTACCTGAACACCGTGTACTTCGGACGCGGCGCCTACGGCGTGGAGGCCGCCGCGCGCACCTACTTCGAGACCTCCGCGGGCGAGCTCACCCTCGAGCAGGCGGCCCTGCTGATGGGGCTGCTGCGGGCGCCCGAGCAGCTCGACCCGCAGGACCACCTCGAAGCGGCCACCACCCGTCGCGACGCGGTCCTCGGAGCGATGTCCCGCATGGGCGCGATCACCAGCGAGCAGGCCGAGGCCGCCGCTCGCCAGCCGGTGCAGGTGGTGCCGGCCGACACCTCGCCGACCATCCTGCGGGCCGGCGTCGCCCCGCACTTCGTCGAGCACGTGCGGACCCAGCTCGTCTCCCGCCTCGGCGAGCAGGCCCTCTACGACCAGGGCCTCGTCGTCGAGACCACCCTCGACATCACCGACCAGCGGGCCGCCGAGGCGGCCGTCGCCGCCAACCTCGACGACCCCACCGATCCGCAGGCCGCCCTCGTCGCCGTCGACCGCTCCGGCGCGGTCCGCGCCTGGGTCGGCGGGCGCGACTTCGAAGCGCTGCAGGTCGACCTCGTCACCGGCGCCGGCGGATCCGGTCGCCAGCCCGGGTCGACGTTCAAGCCGATCGCCCTCGCCGCGCACCTTGCGGCCGACGGCGGCGCCGGCGAGCGCTACCGCGCCCCGGCCGAGATCACCCTCGACACCGGCGGCCCCGAGCCGTGGGAGGTGTCGAACGCCGGAGGCTCCTCGTACGGCACCCTCACCCTTGCGCAGGCCACCGCCCGCTCGGTGAACACCGTCTACGCCCAGCTCGCGCTCGAGGTCGGTCCGGAGCGCATCGTGGAGATGGCCCACGACCTGGGCATCCAGCGCGAGCTCCAGCCGCACCCCTCCATCGCCCTCGGGGCCCAGGAGGTCACCCCGCTCGAGATGGTCACGGCCTACTCCACCCTCGCCCGGTCCGGAACCCGCGTGTACCCGTACACGATCACCCGCGTCACGGACCGCGACGGCGAGGTCGTCTGGGAGCAGCAGGTCGAGGCAGAGGAGGTCGTCGATCCGACCGTCGCCGACGCGGTCAGCGCCGTCCTCGAGGAGACCCCGCGCACCGGCACCGCCCGTCGTGCCCGGCTCGACCGCCCGATGGCGGCCAAGACCGGCACCACCCAGGACAACGCCGACGCCTGGCTGGCCGGGTACACGCCCGAGTACACGGCGGTCGTCTGGGTGGGCAACCCCTCAGGGAACGAGCCCATCCCCGAGGTCGACGGGCGCCAGGTGCAGGGCGGCAACGTCCCGGCCCAGATCTGGCACGACTTCATGGTCGAGGCCGTGGCCGACGCCCCACCCACCCCGTTCCCCGAGCCCGATCGGGAGCTGCTGGGCGATCCCGGGCGGAGCCGTCGCTCGGTGGAGACCCGCTCCTCCAGGGACGAGCGCGAGGAGCGGGCCGAGCGCACACGCGAGACCACGGACGAGTCGACCACCACGACCACCCAGGCGCCCGAGGGCGAGGCCGAGGACGACGGCTCGGTCGACGAAGGGGACGAGACCACGACGACCACCACGTCGCCGCCCACCTCCACCCCCACGACGGCGGCGCCCACCACGACGGCGGCGCCCACCACGACGGCACCGCCCACCGACGGCGGGGGCGGCATCGAGTCCGCCACCGCCGACGCGTCGCCGGGGTAGCCGCGCTCGCAGTTCTGGCAAAGCTTTGCCAGGGGAATGGGTCGCCACCGCCCCGGAGAGGACCCCCATGGCCGAGACCCCGCCGTCGCACCCCGAAGAGCCCACCGCACCCGTGCCCGTCGTCGGCCCCGGCGCAGGGCAGGAGGCCGAGACATCCCCCCACGCGGTGGACGGTCCGGACGCCACCCTCGCCGCAGGTTCGGGAGGTGGCGGCGGCTGGCGAGGCCGCCTGCGCGGCGCGTGGCCGTGGCTGCGCTGGCCGGTGCTCGGCGCCGTCGTGCTGCTCGTGGCGCTCGTGGGGCTGGCATCGTGGATCTGGGCCACCACCGAGCTGCCGCCTGCCCGCTCGATCGGCGAGTCGGCCGTGCTGCTCGACCGCAACGGCGAGGAGCTGGCGGTCCTGGCCCAGGAGGGTCTGCGCCTCGAGGTGCCGCTGGAGGACATGGCGCCGGTCGCCGTCGACGCCCTGATCGCCGCCGAGGACCAGCGCTTCTTCGAGCACACCGGGGTCGACCCCCTCGGCATCGGCCGGGCCCTGTGGAACAACCTGCGGAGCGACTCCACCCAGGGCGGTTCCACCATCACGCAGCAGCTGGTGAAGAACGCCTACCTCACGTCCGACCGCACGCTCACCCGCAAGGTCCGCGAGGCCGTGCTGGCGGTGAAGCTGGAGCGCAACGACGACAAGGAGGCGATCCTCGAGCGCTACCTCAACACGGTGTACTTCGGTCGGGGTGCCTACGGGATCGAGGCCGCGGCCCGCACCTACTTCGACGCGTCCTCGGCCGACCTCACCGCCGAGCAGGCCGCCCTGCTCGTGGGCATGCTCCGCGCCCCCCACCAGCTGGACCCGGCCGTGAACCCGGACGCGGCGCTCGAGCGGCGCAACGCCGTGCTCGGGGCCATGGTCGACACCGAGGCCTTGACCGCCGAGGAGGCGGAGGCAGCCATCGGCGTGCCCATCCAGGTGTCGCAGGCCGAGGTGTCGCCGACGCAGCTGCGGGCCGGCGTCGCCCCCCACTTCGTGGAGCACGTCCGCGCGCAGCTCATCGAGCAGTTCGGCGAGCAGGCCCTCTACGACGAGGGCCTCGTCGTGCGCACCACGCTCGACATCGCCGATCAGCGGGCCGCCGAGGCCGCGGTGGCCGCCCACCTCGACGACCCCGCCGACCCGCAGGCCGCCGTGGTGGGGATCGACCGCGAGGGTGCCGTGCGGGCCTGGGTCGGCGGCCGCGACTTCGAGGCCCTCCAGGTCGACCTCGTGAGCGCCGGCGGCGGCTCCGGCCGCCAGCCGGGCTCGACGTTCAAGGCGCTCGCGCTCGCCGCCACGTTCGAACGGGGCAACGGCGCCGGCCAGCGGTTCCCGGCGCCCGCCGAGATCACCCTCGACATCGAGGGGGAGCCGTGGACGGTGAGCAACGCCGGCGGCGGCGACCGCGGCGTCCTGACGCTGGCCGAGGCGACCGCGCAGTCGGTGAACACCGTGTACGCGCAGGTGGTCGCCCAGATCGGCGCCGAACCGATCGTCGACGTCGCCCGGCGACTGGGCATCCAGCGCGAGCTCTCGGCCGAGCCGTCCATCGTCCTCGGCACCGAGGAGGTCTCGCCGCTCGAGCTGGCCACCGCGTTCTCGACCCTGTCCCGGTCGGGCTCGCGGGTCGACCCGTACCTCTACACGTCGGTCGAGACCCGCGACGGCGAGGTCCGCTGGGAGCTGGGCGACGTCGAGCAGGAGCAGGCGGTCGAGCCCCGCATCGCCGACACGGTGAGCGCCGTGCTGGGGGAGACCCCGCGCAGCGGCACCGCCCGGCGCGCCGCGCTCGACCGTCCGATGGCGGCCAAGACCGGCACGACGCAGGGCAACGCCGACGCCTGGCTCGCCGGATACACCCCCGAGTACACGGCGATCGTGTGGGTGGGGAACCCCGACAGCAACCAGCCGATGCCCCCGGTCGACGGCGAGACCGTCCAGGGCGGATCGGTCCCCGCCGAGATCTGGCACGACTTCATGGTCGAGGCGCTCGCGGACGTGCCGCCGACCCCGTTCCCGGAACCGGACCCGGAGCTGCTCCGCGACACCGCACCGCCCCTCGACCTCACCGCGACGCCCTCGGTCGAGGCGGGCGGCGTCGTGGAGGTCCGGGGCAACGGCTACCAGCTGTGCCGGGGCGGCTGGTGGGCGGTCCTCGAAGGCCCCTCCCAGGGCAACCCCCAGGACTCGCGCGAACCGCAGCCGGTGTTCGTGGAGAGCGCGCCCGAGGTGGGCTCCGACGAGCCCGAGCGCCGAGCGGAGCTGCGCATGCCGGTGACGGCCGTGGCCGGCACGTACCAGGTCACGGCTCGCTGCGACTCCGGATCCGGCGCCCAGCCCCTGGGCCCGGCCGTGGCCGTGGAGGTCCCGCTCGACCCGGACAACACGACCACCACCACGACGACGTCGTCGACCACGACCACCACGGAGCCCGGGCGCGGTCGCGACGAGCCGGACGAGACCACCACGACCACCACGTCGAGCACCACGACGTCGACCACCACGACCACCGCGCCCCGGGGCGGCGGGGGTGGCGGCGGCGACGGCTGACACCGCCCCCGGCGCCTACCGTGGCGCCGGCGCCCGGGTGGCGGAACTGGCAGACGCAGAGGGCTTAAACCCCTCGGCCCGGCGACGGGCGTGCGGGTTCGATCCCCGCCCCGGGCACGCCGATGCCTTACGGTCCGCCCGCGTGTTCCTGGAGCCCGGGCAGCCGGCGTCGACCGACCGCTGGGTGACCGGCGACCACTTCGGGGCTGGCCATCCCGGCCGACGCTGCGGCGCTGCTCGACGGTGGCGCCGAGCTCCTCACCGCGCTTTTCCGGGCCGGCGGTTCCCTCGACGCCCCTGGGCGCGTGGTGCTGCTCGCCCCCGTGGCCGACGCCGATCTCCTCGAGGCGGTGGCGGTGTCCAACGAGCAGCAGGGCCAGCACCTCGTGCTCGGCGGAGCGGGCCCGAACCCCGTTCTGGGGTACCGATTCCCGCACATGCGGGGGAATCGGTACCCCAGAACGGATCGGTGCGGGCCGAGGTGCACTACGGAACCCTCCGTCGGCGGGTGCCGAGCTGCTCACCTTCGTGACCGAGGACGAGTCGCGCTCGACGATGGTCGTCACGCCAGGGGAGGAGGTGGTCCTGCACGACCTCTGCGGGACCCCGACGTCGCTCGACGTCGAGGGCTTCGAGCTGGTCCGCCACGCCAGCACGGTCGATGACTTCCACCTGATCGAGGAGGACCCGGCGGTCGACGCCCGCTACCTGGAGGAGATGGAGCGCTTCGTCGGCGAGC
>DASUEE010000289.1:0-11235 GCA_036275235.1 Acidimicrobiales bacterium
GGTGAAGGCGACCACGGCGAGACGGACCTCGTGAATTCGATCACAACGGTGCGGGCGGGGGGCCCCGTTGGCGGTCGGGGCCCGCGTCGACGGTCTACCACGGGCCCTCGCGCCGGGACACATCGGCACGGACCGCCCGCACTTGGGTACCGCTGATCCCCCCGGCCTACCCTGTCGCCGTCCTTGTCGCCGTCGTGCACGCATCGCTCGACACCCGGGAGGCCCGTTGACCGAGATCCCCGAACACCTCCTCAAGCGCTCGCGCGAGCGCCGGGCCGCCATGGGCGGCGACGGCGACGGTGGGGCGACGGACGGTGGCGGCGGCGCATCCCAGTCGAGCGAGACGGCCCCGGCGCCCACGGCCTCCACGCCGGCCAAGGCGGCGGCGTCGATGCCGGCCCACCCGGCGCCCGAGTCGCTGCCGGCCATCCCCCCGCCCTCCCCCATGGTCGAGGCCCACCAGCGGCGGCGCAAGGTGCCGTTCTGGGCGATGCCCGTGCTGGCCGCCCTGCCCCTGTGGGCGTACGTGTACCAGGGCACCCTGTCGCCCCCGCCGGCCGGCGAGGGCCCCGAGGTCCTCGGCGAGGAGCTCTTCGCCTCCTCCGGCTGCGCCGGCTGCCACGGCGGCGGCGGTGGCGGTGGCGTCGGTCCGGCGTTCACCGGCGGCTCGATCTACGAGACCTTCCCCGACTTCCAGACCCACTTCGAGTGGGTCCGCCTCGGCTCCGCCGGCTGGCAGGCCGAGAAGGGCGACACCTACGGCGCCAACGGCAAGCCCGTGGGCGGCGGCATGCCCGGCTTCGGCGAGGACCAGCTCTCCGACGCCGAGCTGATCTACATCGTGCTGCACGAGCGGCTCCTCGGCGGGGAGAACCCGAACGAGGAGGACATGCTCGCCCTCGAGGAGGTCGCCCTCCTCATGTCCGAGAACGAGGGCATGACCCTCGACGAGGCGATGGCCGAGGTCGGCGTCGAGGCGCCCGAGGGCGACGCCGCCGGGGGCAGCGAGGGCAACCAGGCGCCCGACGAGGGTGGCGGGGCCGACCAGACCGGCGATGCCGGGTCCGGTGGCACCGGTGGCGACGAGCCGCCGGCGGCCACCGCCGAGCCCCAGGACGGCTGAGCCCGCCCCTCGGGGCTACCTCCCGAGGGCCGCGCCCGTCGCCCGGGCGCGGGCGGCGTTCACCAGCTCGTCGAGCAGCAGGAGCATGACCTCCTTGGCCGAGTCCGTCCGCCGGGCGTCGCACTCGGTCATCGGCACGTGGGCGCTCACGCCCAGCGCGTCGCGCACCTCGCCGAGGTCGTAGCGGGGGGTCCCCTCGAAGCGGTTCAGGGCCACCACGAAGGGGATGTCCTTGGCCTCGAAGTAGTCGACGGCGGGGAAGCTCTGGTCGAGCCGCTCGGTGTCGACGAGGACGACGGCGCCCAGCGCGTGGGTGCAGATGTCGTCCCACATGAAGCCGAAGCGCTCCTGGCCGGGCGTCCCGAACAGGTACATGACCAGGTAGTCGTCGACCGTGAGCCGGCCGAAGTCCATGGCCACGGTCGTGGTGGTCTTGGCGGCCGAGCCCCGCCGGTCGTCGACGTGCGCGGCCACGGAGGTCATCGCCGCCTCGGTGCGCAGCGGCGGGATCTCGGACAGGGCGCCGACGAAGGTCGTCTTGCCGGCACCGAAGCCGCCGGCCACGACGAACTTCACCGCACGGATGCGGGGGGTCCAGTCGGCCGGGGCGGGTCGGGGTTCGGGGCGCATCGGATCTCCGCTCACAGGGCTCGGACGGCGTCGATCATGCGCGACAGCACGTCGAGCTCGATCTCCACCGGGTCGGTCTGGTGCACCTCGAGGCGACCCTCGGACACGAGGTCGGCGGCGAGGATGGTGGTGACGCCGATGACCAGGCCGAGGGCGGCGGACGCCTCGGCGATGGAGATCGGCTTCCGGCACAGGTCGAGGAGCTTGTGCTGCTCGGCGGAGAGCCCCGCCGTGCTCGCCCCCTCGACGGTGGTGAGCATCGTCTCGATGCGCAGGTCGCGGCGCTCGGCACGGGTCCGGCCGCCGGTCATGACGAAGGGGCGGACCACGTCGTGGCCGCTGGTGCGGCCTCCCCCCGAAGGCTCGCCGGTCATGAGACCAGCACGTCCTGCTGCAGCTCGAGGATGAGCTCCGGCGTGAGGACGGCCCGTGCCCGCTCCACGAGGAGGCTGGCCTGGTAGCCGACCTGGCCGATGTCGCAGCGCTTGCTGGCCACGACGCCGAGGCAGCTGCCGTCGGAGATCGACGACACGAACAGGTAGCCGCCGCGCATGGCGACGATCACCTGCTCGAGCTCTTCGAACCCGAAGCACGTGGTGGTGCCGTGGCCGAGGCTCACGAGGCCGGAGACGATGGCGGCGAGCTGCTCGGCACCGGCACGGTCGAGCGACTTCGACATCGCCATCAGCAGCCCGTCGGCCGAGACGGCGATGGCGTCGGTGACCCCGGGTGTCTGGTCGACGAAGCTGTCGATCATCCACGAGAACCGGCGGACGTCGTCCTGGGTGGTCATCGCTCCTCCTCCGTGGGGGGCTCGTCGGTGCTGGCTTCGGCGCGGGCTGCGCCGCTCTGGAACTCGGCGAGGAAGCCGAACAGGCCGGCGGTGGCGACCTCGCTGACCGATCGCTCGTCGCCCGTGGGCGCGCTGCCCGGGGCCGCGGTGGGCTCCTCGGCGGGTTCGGCCCGCCGCAGGCGGGTGGGCAGGGGCGAGGCGTCGGGGCGCTGGGCACCGGGCACCCGGCGGGGCAGGCCGCCACCGGAGCCGGGCGCGGGCGGAGGGGCCGCGTCCTCGCCGTCGAAGGCCCGCTGGAGGTCGGCGACGGTGTCGACCCGGTCGAGGCGGCCGCTGCCGAGGGCCTCGGACAGCGAGGACGCACCGACGGGCGCCGCGGCCGGCGGCACCGCAGCCGGGGCCGGCTCCACCGGCGCCGGGGCGGGCTCGAAGGGCTCCTGCGCGAACCAGGCCTCCAGGGCCTCGTCGTCGGGGGCTTCGGGCTCCGGCCGGGCGGCGACCTCGGGCTCGGGCTCGGGGGCCGGGGCGGGCGGCGCCGCCACCGGCGCCGCCGGGGCGCTGGCCGGGGCCGTGCCCTCGAGCAGGGTCGGGGGCACCACGACGGTGGCGATGATGCCGCCGGCGGGGTTGTCCTGGAGCCGCACGGTGACGCCGAGGCGGGCGGCGAGCTGGCCGGCGACGTAGTGGCCGAGGTACTTCGACGGAGCCACCGTGTAGGACTCCTCGCCGGACAGGCGGCGGTTCGCCCGCTCGAGGTCCTCGGGCGACATCCCGATGCCGTTGTCGGCGACGGCGATCACGTAGCCCTCGTGCGAGCGGCGGCCCTTGATCTCGACGTCCTCGTCGGGCGGCGAGAACTGCAGGGCGTTCTCGGCCAGCTCGGCCACGACGTGCGAGACGGCGGCGGCGGCGCCACCGGAGATGGCCGCGTCCTCCAGCTGGCGGACGTGGACCCGCCGGTAGTCCTCGACCTCGCCGAGGCCGGCGCGGACCACCGCGTCGACCTCCACGGGCATGCCCCACTGGCGGGGGGACTCGGTGCCGGCGAGCACCAGAAGCGACTCGGCGTTGCGGCGCATGCGGGTGGCCAGGTGGTCGAGGCGGAACAGGGCCTCGAGCTGGTCGGGCTCGGTCTCCACCTGCTCGAGCTCGGTGATGAACTCGAGCTGGCGGTCGAGCAGGTTCTGGTTCCGGCGGCCGAGGTTCACGAAGGAGTCGGCGATGTTCCGGCGCAGCACGGCCTGGTCGGCAGCGAGGGAGAGCGTGCGCTCCTGCACCTTGTTGAGGGCGGCGACGACCTCGCCCACCTCGTCCCGGGTCTTGACCTGGATGGGGGCCAGCTCGGGGATCACGACGTCGTCGCCGAAGGGCGTGTCGAGGATCGAGCGGACGGCCTCGGGCAGGCGGCGGCCGGCCATCTCGTCGGCCTCGTCCCGCAGCTTGCGCAGGGGACGGGTGATCGACGTCGAGGACACGTAGGTGACGATGATGGCGAGGGCGATCACCGCGGCGGCGAGGATCGTGTAGAGGCGCACGTCGTCGTAGGCGCCGCCGCTCAGCTCGTTCGCCTGGGCGGCGAGCACGTCGGTGGTGCGCTGGGGGATGGTGAGCACGCCCTCCTCGTTGCCGACGTTGTCCAGCAGCTCGGTGATCGCCACGTCCTCGCCCTTGGTGTACTGCTCGAAGATCTCGAGGGCCCGGGCGGTCTCGGCACGGGCGAAGGTCTCGGTGGCGACGTCCGCGTACGGGCCGACGGAGAGCTGCTCGATGCGGGCGTTCAGGGTGCGGAGCCGCTCGACGAGGCCGATGGCCTCCACCCGCAGGGTGATGGACGAGCCGTCGGTCAGGGTGTCGAGCACGACGTTGCGGGTGGCCACGGCGATGGTCTCGCTGCGCCGGTTGGCTGCGTCGACGAGCTCGACGCCGTTGCGCAGCTGGGCCTCGTCGACCTTCGTGGCCACGGTGGAGGTGGCGTCGAAGAACTCGTCGATCAGGGTGGTGAAGTTGCCGAACACCTCGTCGGCGAGCTCCTGGTTGGACAGGTCGCGGTCGCCCTCGAAGGCGTCGTAGGCGGCACGGGCCTCGGTCAGGCGGTCGAGCGAGCCGAACGCGTCCTCGAAGGCCGACCGCACGTCGGGCTCGAGGCCGGCCAGCGACGAGCGCAGGCCGTCGACGGCGGCGTCGGTCTCCTCACGGGCCTGGGCGACCGAGGTGACCTCGAGGGTCGTGGCCCCGGCGAGGCCGATGAGGTCGAGCGACGTGTAGTTCCGCTCGTTCTGGAGGGCCGTCGTCACGCTGCCCGGACCGAGGGCGACGAACGCCAGGTCGGCCTCCGCTTCGATGCGGTCGGACTCCTCGTTGGCCTGGACCGCTTGCAGGCCGGCGATCACCACGAGGGCGACCAGCGGCACCGCGAGCGCGGCAGCGAGCTTCGAACGGATGCGGAACCTCATCGGTGATCTCCCAGGGACGCGGTTGCGGTGGTGAGCAGGTCGACGGTGCGGGGGCCGGCGAGGGCACCCCGGTCGGCGGGCAGGTCGATGGCCCAGCCGAGGACGGTGGGGTCGGAGCTGAGGACGACGAGCGGCGCGGACGCCTCGGTGGCCTCGAGCGCCTGGAGCAGGCCGTCCTCGCCGGCGCCCGCGGCGGCCACGACGTCGTCGAGCACGACGAGGCCGTCGGTCACGCCGGTGACGAGGTCGGCGAGGGCCTGGGCAGCGTCCTCGGGGCCGATGCGCTCGAGGGCGAGGCGGGCGGCCTCGACCTGGCGGCGGCGCTCGTCGCAGCCGGCGACGCGGCGGTCGACCTCGGCCTGCAGGCCGGCGAGCTCGCCGTCGACGACGGAGGCGAGACCCCGGAGGCCGGTGGCGATGCTCGAGACGTGGCGGATCGGGTCGGCGGCGTGGGGCGGGCGGGCCTCCCCGGGCAGGCAGTCGACCAGGTCCGCCAGGCGGGCGAGGTGCTCGCGCTGGGTTCGGGCCAGGTGCTCCAGCTCGCGCTCGGTCTCGCCGACGTCGCGCTTGGTCTGATCGGAGCGGGCCCGGGCCTCGTCCTCGGCCTCGGTCAGGCGGGCCTCGACGGAAGCGGCCTGGGCCTCGAGGTCGGCGGCCGCCTGCTCCTTGGCCGGGTCGTCGCCCTGGGCTCGGAGGGCGGCGAGCTGGCGTCGGGCCTCGGCGATGGCAGCGTCGGCCGATGCTCGCTGGTCGAGCACGCGGTCGAGCGCCCGGGCGGCGTCGCGGTCGGCCCGCAGCCGATCCGCCAGCTCGGCCTCGGCCGCGGCGACCCGCTCCTGCGCGCCCGCCACGACGCCGGGCAGCGACTCGACCCACGCGGCGGCGTCGGTGAACCCGTCGCGGTCAGCACGCCTCTGATCTGCGACCGACCGCGCGTCGGCCAGCTCGTCGGCGGCGGCGTGGAGCCCGGCCTCCAGCTCGGCGATGCGGTCGCGCAGCACGGCCCGCCGGCGCTCGGCGACCGCCTCCATGGCGACGGCGAGCTCGGCGTGGCCCACGACCGTGCGACCGGGGGCCGGGTCGATCACCGGGCGCGCCCCGTCGACCACGGGCACCACCGTGAGGCGGGGATGCAGCAGGTCGCACTCGCGTCGGATCACGTCTCTCCCAGGGGTCGCCGCGGCAGTCGTGCCGCGGGCGGCTCCCCGGGGTCATCGGCAGCCGGTTCCTCCGACTTGAGCGGGCGCTTCGCCGCAGCCCGACCCGACATCTCGTCGATCCTCACCACCGGTGGTGCGGGTCGACGGGATCTCAGGTGGGGTCGTGCCAGCCGCCGAGGTCGGCGGCGAGCCGGTCGGCCCCCGGCGGGCCCCAGGTGCCCTGGTGGTACAGCTCGACCGGGTCGTGGTGCTCGAGCACGGGGTCGACGATGCGCCACTGCTGGTCGATGCCGTCCTCGCGGGCGAAGCGGCGGGCGTCGCCCTCCATCGCGTCCTCGAGGAGCCGCTGGTAGGCGCTGCGCCGGCGGGGGTCCTGGCTGAAGGACATGTCGAGGTCGGCGCCCTCGGAGACCAGGCCCTCGCCCGGCTGCTTCACCTGCAGCCCGAAGGTCACGCCGGTGTCGCGGTTCAGCCGGAACAGCACGTGGTTCGGGTGCGGGGCGGGGCCCTCGTCGGCGAACAGCAGGCTGGGCGGCCGCTTCAGCTCGACCACCGCCTCGGTCTGGGTGAGCGGCAGGCCCTTGCCGGTGCGGATCAGCCACGGCACGCCGGCCCAGCGCCAGGAGTCGATCTCGAAGCGGACGGCGGCGTAGGTCTCGGTGTCGCTGCCGCCCTGCACGCCTTCCTCGTCGACGTAGGCGCGGTACTGGCCGCGGACGAGCTGGTCGGGGCGGAAGGCCTCGACCTGGCGGAACAGCTTGGCCTTCTCGTCGCGGAGCGAACGGGCATCGGGGCCGGCGGGGGGCTCCATGGCGAGGAAGGCCACGATCTGCAGCAGGTGGTTCTGCACCACGTCCTTCATGGCGCCCACCGCGTCGTAGAACTTGCCGCGCCCCTCGACGCCGAACTCCTCGGCCATCGTGATCTGCACCGAGGCGATGAAGTTCCGGTTCCAGAACGGCTCGAGGAGCGTGTTGGCGAACCGGAAGACCAGGAGGTTCTCGATCTCCTCCTTGCCGAGGAAGTGGTCGATGCGGAACACGCGGTCCTCGGGGAACGCCTTGTGCAGCACCTCGTCCAGCTCGGTGGCCGTGGCGCGATCACGCCCGAAGGGCTTCTCGACCACCACCCGTGCGTGCTCGTGCAACCCGACGCGAGCGAGGCCCTCGACGACGTCGTCGAACAGGGACGGCGGGATGGCGAGGTAGAAGAGCGGTGCCTTCGGGTCGCCCGCCCGGCGCAGCACGTCGGCGAGGTCGTCGAACGTCGAGGACTCGCGGTAGTCGCCGCTGACGTAGCAGGCCCGCTCGGCGAGCGAGTCGAGGGCGGCCGGGTCGGGGTCCTCGACCTGCTCGGCCACGGACTCGCGGATGCGCTCGCGCAGCTCCTCGTCGGACCACTCCGACGAGCTGACGCCGATCACCGGCACGCCGTCGCCCAGCGAGCCGTCGACCACCATCTGGTGCAGCGCCGGGAACAGCTTCTTGCGGGCGAGGTCGCCGGTGGCCCCGAAGAGCACGACCGCGTCGGAGGCGGTCACGAGGGGTCCTCCTGGGGGTGGTGCACGACCACCGCGTGGCCGCCGAACTGCTCGCGCAGCGCCGCCACCGCCTTCATGGTGAGGGACTGCTCGGTCTGGGACTCGAAGCGCGCCCACAGGGAAGCGGCGATCGCCGGGACGGGCACGCCGGTGTCGACCGCGGTCTGCACGGTCCAGCGGCCCTCCCCCGAGTCCGGGGCGACGTCGGCGAGGTCCTCGAGGCCGGGGTGCTGCTCGAGGCCGCGCACCAGCAGGTCGAGCAGCCAGGACCGCACGACCGAGCCCTCCTGCCAGCACCGCAGCGCCGCCTCGACGTCGATGCCCAGGTGGTGCCGGGACATGAGCTCGTAGCCTTCGCCGAAGGCCTGCATGACGGCGTACTCGATGCCGTTGTGGACCATCTTCGTGAAGTGGCCGGCGCCGACGGGCCCGACGTGGGCGAGGCCGCGACCGCTCGACTCGGCGCCGTCGGGCGCGAGCGACACCAGGGCCGGCCACACCTGGCCGACGTGGTCCTCGTCGCCGCCGACCATCAGGGCGTAGCCCTCGGTGCGCCCCCACACGCCGCCGGACACGCCGGCGTCGACGAAGCCGATGCCTCGCTCGGTGAGCAGGCCGCCGTGCACGAGGGAGTCGTCGAAGCGGGAGTTGCCGCCGTCGACGACGAGGTCTCCCGGCTCGAGCAGGAGGCTCAGCGCCTGGATGGTGTCGTCGGTGGGCTTGCCCGCCGGGACCATCACCCAGGCGGTGCGCGGGGGTGACAGCGCGGCGACGAGCTCCTCGAGGCTCGCCACGTCGGACGCCTCGTTGAACGGGTCGTAGCCGACGACGTCGTGGCCGGCGGCGCAGAGGCGCTCGGCCATGTTCCCGCCCATCCGTCCCAGGCCGATCATCCCGAGCTGCACGTGGTCCTCCTCGTCGGCGGTCGAGGCCCTTCCTACCCTCCCACGTTGGTTTTCGGCGGCCGGCCCGCCATGGTGGTCGATGGAGTCGTCCGCCCCAGTGCCAGGAGCCCCCGTGTCGCCAGCCGCCCCGTCCGTCGAATCGCCGTTCCGCAAGGGTGACGCCGTCATCTACCCCCAGCACGGCGCCGGGCGGGTCGTCGCGGTCGAGAAGCGGACCGTGGGCGAGGTCGAGCGGGAGTACCTGGTGATCGACCTGGAGCTGCAGGACCTCAAGGTCTGGGTGCCGGTCGACGAGGCCGAGCAGGTGGGCGTGCGCGAACCGACGCCCGAGGACGAGCTCGAGGACCTCTTCGAGGTGCTGTCCGACCACGACGTGCGCATCCCCACGAACTTCTCGCGGCGCATGAAGAACAACCAGAGCCGCATGAACGACGGTGACGTGTGGCAGCTGGCCGAGGTCGTCCGGAACCTGGCCATCCGCCGGGCGAAGAAGCACCTGTCGCCGTCGGAGAAGACGCTGTACGCCCACGCCCGCAACCTGCTCATCGCCGAGGTCGCGCTGTCGATGAAGGCGGGCCACGAGGAGGCCGAGGCGGCGATCGACCGCCACCTCCCCCAGCCGGCCGAGACCGAGGACTGATCGCCGCTCAGGCGACGGCGGCCGCCGCCTCCCGGGCGCGGGCCACGATCTCGTCGACGACCTCGTCGGTGTGGGCGAGGCCGGGGAACAGCACCTCGTAGGCGCCCGGCGCCATGGCGACGCCCCGCTCGAGCACGGCGTGGAAGAAGCGGCGGTAGCGGTCGACGTCGGTGGTCTTGGCGTCGTCGTAGGTGCGGGGCGCGGTGGGGCCGAGGTGGAGGCCGACCAGCGTGGCGACCCGGGGGATCACGGCGTCGATGCCGGCGTCGGCGAAGGCCGAGGTCAGCCCGTCGGCGAGGCGGGTGGCGGCGGCTTCGATGCGGTCGTAGGCGGCCTCGTCGAGCAGCGCCAGCGCGGCGCGCCCGGCGGCGGTGGCGAGCGGGTTGCCGGAGAGGGTCCCGGCCTGGAACACCGGCCCGTCGGGCGCCATCTGGTCCATCAGGTCGGCCCGCCCGCCGTAGGCGCCGATGTTCAGGCCGCCGCCGATGACCTTGCCGAAGCAGGTGATGTCGGCGCGCACGCCGTAGAGCTCCTGCGCCCCGCCGCGGGCGACGCGGAAGCCGGTGATGACCTCGTCGAAGATCAGCAGCGCGCCGACCCGGTCGCACTCGTCGCGCAGGCCCTGCAGGAACCCCTCGTCGGGCGGGATCAGGCCCATGTTGGCGGCGGCCGGTTCGAGGATCACCGCGGCGACGTCGTCGTCGAGGGTCGGCACCTGGTTGAACGGCACGACGACCGTGTCGGCCACGGTCGCCTGGGTGACGCCGACGCTCTCGGGCAACGAGAACACGGCGAGGGCCGAGCCGGACTGGGCGAGCAGGGCGTCGCCGTGGCCGTGGTAGCCGCCGGCGAACTTCACGATCCTCGTCCGGCCGGAGGCGCCGCGAGCGAGTCGGATCGCGCTCATCGTCGCCTCGGTGCCGGAGCTGACGAGGCGCACCTTGTCGACGCTCGGCACCCGGGCGCAGATCTCCTCCGCCAGCAGGACCTCGCCCTCGGTGGGCGCACCGTAGGAGGTGCCCCTCGTGGCGGCGTCCTGGACGGCGGCGACGATGTCGGGGTGGGCGTGGCCGGCGATGATCGCCCCGTAGCTCTGGACGAGGTCGAGGTACTCGGTGCCCTCGACGTCCCAGACGCGGGCCCCCTCGGCGCGGGCGACGAAGTACGGCGTGCCGCCCACGGCCCGGAAGGCGCGGATCGGCGAGTTCACCCCGCCGGGGATGCGCCGCTGGGCGCGCTCGTACAGGGCGTCGTTCGTCAGCTCGGTCATCGGCGGGACAGCTCCTCGGCGATCTCGCGGGCGGCGTAGGTGAGGATCAGGTCGGCACCGGCCCGCTTGATGCCGAGCAGGTGCTCGCGCAGGACGGCGTCGGCGTCGATCCAGCCCCGCTCCCCCGCCGCCTTCACCATCGCGTACTCGCCGGACACGTGGTACGCCGCGATCGGCACGTCGAAGCGCTGGCGGGCCCGAGCGAGGACGTCGAGGTAGGCGACGGCGGGCTTGACCATGAGCATGTCGGCGCCCTCGGCCAGGTCCTGCTCCATCTCCTCCATCGACTCGCGGACGTTCGCGGGGTCCTGCTGGTAGCCCTTGCGGTCGCCGCCCCCGGCGATGGTGACGTCGACCGCGTCGCGGAACGGGCCGTACAGCGCCGAGGCGTACTTGGCGGCGTAGGCGAGCACGATCGTCTCGTCGTGGCCGCTGCCGTCGAGCGCGGCCCGGATGGCGGCGACCTGGCCGTCCATCATCCCGGACGGCGCGCAGACGTCGGCGCCGGCGTCGGCCTGGGCAACGGCGACCCGCGCGTAGAGCTCGACGGTGGCGTCGTTGTCGACGGTGCCGTCGTCGCGGACGAGGCCGCAGTGGCCGTGGTCCGTGTACTCGTCGAGGCAGAGGTCGGCCATGAGCACGACGTCGTCGCCGATGTCGGCCCGCAGGGCGCGCAGCGCGACCTGGACGATGCCGTCGGGGTCGCAGGCCTGGCTGCCGG